>JAPUHG010000001.1 GCA_027297845.1 Gammaproteobacteria bacterium
AGGCCAGCGCAAAATCAGGGTCGAGTTCGATCGCTTTCTTGAAATAATCGACCGCGCCCACCAACGCCGTACGCGTTCTTTTGGCCATACTTTGCTTGCCGAGAAAATACGCTTCGAGGGCTTCCAGGTTTTCCGTCGGAATGGTTGCAAGGCGCTTTTGCTCAGTCGGTAATAACGTGGCCCGCAATGCGTCCGCGATGGCCGTGGCGATCTCGCTTTGGATCATGAATATATTGGTGGCGGTCAGTTGCCTGTCATAAGTCTCCGCCCATAAGTGCACGTCGGTTTTTGCGCCGATCAACTGCACATTGATACGCACCCGGTCGCCCACTCGCTGCACGCCGCCTTCCAATATTGTGGCCACGCCCAGTTCCCGGGCGATCTGCGGGATGGTCTTGGTGGTCCCGCGGTACTGCAAGACCGAGGTTCGGGATATCGTTTTTATTGAGCCGATTTTCGAAAGTTGAGTCAGCAAGTCATCGTGTATGCCGATCGTGAACGGTTCATGGGCCTCATTCCGGCTGATGTTCTCGAATGGCAGAACGGCGATGGATTTCTCGGTAACAGGCGTTGCATCGGCCTGGCCGGTGGCGCCTTGTATGCCCGCATCAACCAATGCGGCTTTTTGTCCCGGTGACAACACGAACTTGTCATAGACGAAAAAGCCTAACGCCAGTACCAATACGGCGATAATCACGTAGTCGATCTTGCGACCGGTTTGGGCAGTAATAGACAGCGAGCGATCCACGTCCTTTTCTTTTTTTATTCCATCAGGTGTCAGTTCAAACGACCAGGCCAAAAACAGGGCTAACGGGAAACCGAGGAAAATGATGGTCGCAAAGACCTTCATGACCCAGGCGGGCGCCTCGAAAGTGGGGAACAGGACGGAAGCAACTTCCACCAGCAACCACCCGACCGCGCCGTAAGTAATGGCTACGCGGAAGACGTTGCGGCGTTTGAGTTCCTGGATAAAAGACATGGACGGTTTCTTCTGGACGTGATCAGCCGCCAGCGTACCCGTTTGCCTGGGGAATGCCAATGATAGCGGGAGACCCGGCTTGCGTTGTTAACGCGATGAGATCCATTACGCTGCCAAAATTGCCTTGCTGATCCACCCGTTTCGGGTTTCGATCGTTGGGACGCATTTTTTTGGTATAAGTGCTGTTTGAATGTACACCAAACGGCCCCAGAAACGTTATTAATGTTAGGAGGTGCATGATGAAACGTTGGCAGGCAATGCTTTTTGTACCCATTCTGGCGCTGAGTGGTTGCGCTACCTCTTCGGACAAGGTGGCCGACATGCCCCTGGCGAGAGCGGATGTAGTGTGCGTAAACGTACGCAACATCAACTCATTCGACTCGATAGATAACGAGCACTTGTATGTCAAAGTACAAGGCGAACCGAGGCATTTGCTGTTCACAATGGATGCTAACTGTTTCGGACTGAACAACGCCTTGGCGATCGCCGTGAAAGATCGTTTCACGAGAGTGTGTTCCGACACTTTTGGCGATGTTGTCTATCGCGATTTGGCCAGGGGTCTGGAGTCGTGCCGAATCCTCAATATTGAGGCGGTAGCAAGCAAGGACGATGCGAAGCAGTTGGTAGAAGATCGCAAGGCGGAAAAACGAGTCAGGCAGGCCTACGATTGAAAAACACCTCTTTTAATAGGTTTGCAGATCACCAGGATGTTCTCCAGAACCGGGCATAGGGAGGTACAGGTCCATTGTTCGGCGTAAAACCCAAGACCCGGACACTATTGGTCGCTCAGGAAACCCAGACGATCAGGCTTATCAATAACGCTGCAAGAGTGAGTCCAAGAACGATAACAATGGTCTCAATCTCGTTTTGTGGCCGTTCGTACATCACGGCATGATTCCAATGCAATGAGACGGGTCCTCAGAAACGCCGGGCAACGAGGAAACCCTCGTTAACTTCGTTGCCCGGGACTGTGGTGAGTTGTGGGTCATTTAAAATCTACCTGGAAGCCGATGGTGTAGACGTCAGCGTTGACGTCGTCGATTTCATAACGGACAGCATCGCCCCTCAATGACATATTCTCGGTTAGCGAATAACTCAATCCGGCACCAAAAAAGATGTTCGAATCGCTGACATTATTGTTAACGCCGGCAATTTGACTTGCACCATCCCAGAAGAAGGAGCCGATTTTTGCATGCAGGCCAAATTTTTCTCCCGCCGGGACGCTGCCTACGGCCGCGAAGGTAAAGCCATCGGCATCGGCCGATATTGGAACGATGATCCCACCCATCAGAACTTGTTCATTGAAGTTACCAAGATCGAGATAGCCTGCTTCCAGCCCGAAATAGTCGTTGAATTGACGGCCGCCGTAAAAACTATAGCTTGTGCTATCAGAGTTAAATCCGAATCCGGATATTGTTTCATCGATATTTGCTGTGCCGATGGCACCACCAAGATACCAATGCCCATCCGCTACCGCGACAATCGGTAGGCCGCCTATAATAATTGCTGCGAGTGCGTGCCGTGGCTTTAATGAAATTTTCACTTGAGGTTCCTCTCCGAAAATAAGTACGGTATCGGTCACCTACTGCCGATACTCGCGGTCTAAGATAGGGTTAAGCCGCGGTAGGGTCCTGAAGGTCGGTGGAATGTTTGGTAAAGATTTGGTAACGAAGTGTCTGGACAGCTGTCTTGCTCTTTATAAAACAATAACTTATGGTCGGAACGGAAAGCATCGAAGGTTATTTGGCGAGCTGCGAATGAATCGTAGAATGGGAGAATCCGGCAGATGTCGTTTTTTCAGGAGCTAAAGCGTCGTCACGTTTTCCGCGTGGCTATCGCCTATACCATCGTCGGCTGGTTTCTGGCGGAGATCGGCGACTTGCTGTTCGAGACTTTCGAGGCGCCCACCTGGGTTATGAAGGTCTTTACGACCGTAATTATCCTGGGGTTTCCGCTGGCCGTGTTTTTTGCCTGGGCATTTGAGCTGACGTCGGAGGGGATCAAACGGGACGCAGACGTTGATCGCAGCGAATTCGTCATGACCGGAATCGGCGACCTGCTACTGGATCCACGCCAGAGATTGCTTCGACGTGGCCAGGAGAGGATTCGCCTGCCCAATCTCTCATATCAGTTACTGCTATCGCTGATTCGGCATGCACCGGGAATTGTGACGACCGATCAATTGCTCAATGAAGTCTGGGGGGACGTTGTTGTTGGCGATGAAACTGTGAAACAACGGGTCAGCCTCCTGCGCCAGGCGCTCGGCGATAACAGCGAGCAGCCGAAATACATAGAGTCGATACGAGGTGTGGGCTATCGACTGATCGTGCCGGTCAGTGAGGCAGTGCCGGGGCAAAAACAGCCCTCGCATTTGAGGACTGCGGCAATAATTGCTCTGGGATTGCTGGCAATCGGGGTTGCCGCAATGTGGTTTGACCGGGTTGGGGAAAAGGACGCTAAACCTGGATCGGACACCCCTTGGTCTCTTGCGGTGCTGCCATTTGAGGATTTAAGCGCCGCTGGCGACCAGGCGTATTTTAGTGATGGCATTCACGATGAGATCATCGGTCGTTTGTCGAAGATCGATAT
>JAPUHG010000010.1 GCA_027297845.1 Gammaproteobacteria bacterium
CCAGTCCATAATTTCCATCTCGTTGACTGTTTGCTTCCTCATGTGGCCCGTATTCACATTGACTTTGTATACATCGGGGAACCGGAAGCGCTGATTGATTTTCTGGACCAGGATGAACTCGGGATTCTCCCACCAGATATCCATGATCTCGAAGTCCTTCCGGATTCCGCCGGCACGGCCACTCCCCGTGCCACTGCCGCCGATACCGCGGCCGCCGCGGCTGTCACCCTGAAACGGCACGTGAATCCGGGTGCCACGGGAGCCATCACGATTAATAGCATAGGTTCCGAGATAGTCCGCGCTCTTGGTGGGGGATTCGGAGTCCCGGGTTAACTCGAACAGCAAGCGCTTGTCGTTAACCCACCAGAATCGGGTAACCTCGTCATCCTTATAGCCGGTCAGGACTTTGACCGATCGATCGGCGAGCTGCATGACGATCAGGTTCTGTCCATCGGGTTGTGCCGGCGTTCTGGCGATGGCAGCGACATACAAGCCATCGGGTGACATGCGGACGTTGCTGAATTCGTTTGGCCGGAACAAGTCTTCCGTGGGGATAAGGTCCGCAAAAGACACTCCGGGTATTGCCAGAAACGCGGCGGCAAGAAAACAGCCAGGAAATTTGAGCAAAGCAAACAGGCGATTCATGGTGCGTCCCCCACTATCAGTGGTTCATATTATGCTTCAATTAATATCGGTAAAAGCCACAATATATGATTATTTTACCGTTTATTGCACAGCTGACAATAACCGCAGAATCCATATCGATAGTCGTGATATCCAGTCAATTCTAGTCGTCTGAATTCTCAGCTTTTTGTGCCTCGACTTCCTTGTAACCCGGCACCAGGATTTTGGACATGATGATTCCCACCTCAAACAGCAGGTACATCGGAACCGCGAGCAGAGTCTGCGAAATAATATCGGGTGGCGTCAGCAGCATGCCGAATACAAAGGCCGACAAAAAAACATAAGTGCGTTTGCCGGCCAGGCTTGAGGGTGATACGAGACCGGTCCATACCAGCAATACGGTAGCTATCGGCACTTCAAACGCCATCCCAAAGGCGAAAAACAGGACCAGGATAAAGTCCAGGTAATGCGAGATGTCGGTCATTACGGCAACGCCTTCCGGCGCCACCGCGTTAAAGAAAGCAAACATCAGCGGGAATACGACCAGATAGGCGAAAGCGACGCCCAGATAAAAAAGAAAAATACTCGAAATCAGCAGCGGCACGGTAAATCGCTTCTCTCGCTGATAAAGCCCCGGGGAGATGAAGGCCCAGAATTGATAGAGGATCACCGGCATCGCCAGGAAAACCGCGGCCACCATGCTGAGTTTGAACGGCGTCAAGAACGGGGATGCCACCTGGGTGGCGATCATCGTCGAATCTTCGGGCAGTTGTGCGATCAGCGGCGCCGCGGCCAGCGAAAACAGGTGATCGCTAAATGGCCACAAACAGAAAAACAGGACGATAACCGCGATCCCCGCGTACATAAGCCGGGTACGCAATTCCAGCAAATGGGAAATCAGGCTGGCCTCGCCGCCAGGATCTACGCTCGGTTGCTCATCAATCTGTGTCACGGTCGGTCGACTCCGCTCCCTGGTCCTTCTTTTTCTGTGCCTCGTTTGCCCGTTCGATCGCCAGTTCGGTATCAATCTGGGCTTTTAGAGAACGGGCCATAAAGCGGGCACGACCGATCCAGCGACCCAGGGTCGCTGCCAGTTCCGGTAATTTTTTTGGCCCCAGCACAACAAGTGCCAGCGCAAACAGAATAGCCAGCTCCCAAAAGCCGATATCAAACATTAGTTTTGTTCGGTCTTGTCTGGGTCTTCCGCCTGCCGACTTTCAGCGTGCGTCGGCTCATCGACCGACTCCTCGTGCGCACTGATCTGGCGAGTCGCCTGCTCTTTTTCACCGTCGTCGACCGCTTTGCGAAATCCCTTTAAGGCGCCACCGAGATCCTTGCCGATCGAACCAAGCCGCTTCGTGCCAAACAGCACGACGACGATCAGCAGGATTATCATAAGTTGCCAAACACTGATACCACCGAGACCCATGCGTCTCTCCCGTAATTATTCAGAGTCGAAATAATACGCCACTAAGGCGAGGAATTCTTGGCACGGGGCTGATTTTCGGGCCTGACCTGCAGCCAGAAAGTGACCGGCCCGTCGTTGACCAGTGAGACTTGCATATCGGCGCCAAATTCGCCGGTTTCGACCGGCTTGTGCAGTAGCCTGGCGTGGCCCACCAGCACCTCGAACAGGCGGCAGCCAAGCTCCGGGGCGGCTGCCTTGGTGAAACTGGCACGCAGGCCTTTGCGGGTATCTGCCGCCAGGGTGAACTGGGGGACCAGCAGCAAACCCCCGCCGGCATCCCTGAGCCCAAGGTTCATGCGCTGCTCCGCGTCGGCAAAAACCCGGTAATCGAGAACTCGCTCAACCAGCCGTTCAGCCGTTTGCCGGGTGTCGTTTTTTTCCACACCGACAAGTACCAGCAGGCCCTGACCGATCTCGGCTACAGTTCGATCGCCAGCAACAACCGCGGCTTCGGTGACTCTCTGTAACAATCCAATCATTGGCAGCTCCAGTGGACGCATATTGTGGGCATGCGCCTACATACACTGTCAAAGAAACCTGACAGACAATCGCCCGGTGGCAGCGCACAATGCCGCTGCGGGGAGTGTAAATGCTCTTTCAGGGAAGAGAACCGCCGGGGCAGGGATGCCCCGTTACCCTGATTTTTGACAAAACAGGCAGGTTAATCCTATCAAGGCACAAATAATGGAAAAATAGGACTCCAAATGCCCATTTTCATAAAAACTTAATCACGGTGGGCGAATGATATCAAAAATCCCCGATATTCCGGATAAAGTGGGATTCTAGCCACCTTGGGCTAAATTCAGAGTCCGCCGCGCGTGGCTCATTTTTGACTTGGTACTGGTCTTTGCTTGATGCATTATTTGCTTTTCCCGAAAAAGACTGGATAAGGCATGAAGCGCAGAAATTTGATCAAAGGATTGGGTGCGGGCGCCCTGGTGGCCGGGTTGGCCGGCTGCGGTCAGGAACAGGTCTCCACGGCCAGCAGCAAAAATCAACAGACCTTTCGCTGGAAAATGGTGACCACCTGGCCGCCAAACTTTCCGGGCGCGGGGGTCGGCGCCAATCGCTTGGCAAAACGTATAGAAAAAGCCAGTAATGGCCGGATTCAAATCAAAGTCTATGGCGGTGGCGAGCTGGTGCCGGCCTACGAGGCTTTCGATGCGGTTTCTTCCGACACGGTTCAGATGGCGCATGGGGCGGCCTATTACTGGAAGGGCAAGGCGGCCGCCGCGCAATTTTTCGCGGCCGTTCCGTTTGGCATGAACGCACAGGAGATGAACGCCTGGCTTTACTACGGGGGTGGCTGGGAGCTGTGGCGCGAACTGTATGCGCCATTCAACCTGGTGCCAGCACCGGCCGGTAATACCGGTACCCAGATGGCGGGCTGGTTCAATAAGGAAATCAATAGCCTGGAAGATTTGAAAGGACTGAAAATGCGCATACCGGGCCTCGGAGCCGAGGTTCTCAAACGTGCCGGAGGCACACCGGTCAACGTCCCCGGCGCCGAAGTCTTTACTGCCTTGCAGACCGGCAATCTGGACGCGGCCGAATGGATAGGACCCTATAACGACCTGGCATTTGGTTTATACAAGGCGGCGAAATATTACTATTACCCCGGATGGCACGAGCCATGCGCCACGCTGGAGGCAATTTTTAACAAACAGAGGTTCGAGTCGTTGCCCGACGATTTGCAGGAAATCGTGATGCTGTCCTGCCAGGCGGCGAACAACGATATGCTGGCAGACTATACGGCGCAGAATCAGCGTGCCCTGCGGGTATTGGCATTGGAACACGGCGTTATCCCGAAACCCCTGCCCGAAGCCGTTCTGCGGCGTCTGAAGCAGCTGTCGTACGAAGTGCTGGAAGAACTGGCTGCCAAAGATAAAATGGTGGCCCGCGTCTATGCTTCCTACCGAGAGTTCCAACACAACACTTCGCAGTGGCTGGCAATATCTGAAAAAGCCTATTTCGATTCGCGCCTGCTGGACAATTAGTTGCCGTATATTTTTGTCGGCAGCCAGGTGGCCAACTCTGGCCACAGAGCCAGTAGCAGCAACGCGATTAACTGGATCACGACAAATGGCAAGACGCCCCGGTAGATCGCGGAGGTGGCAACCGTGTCCGGAGCGACCCCGCGCAGATAAAATAATGAAAAGCCAAACGGCGGGGTCAGGAACGATGTCTGTAGATTGATCGCGAACATCACTCCAAGCCAGACCGGATCCAGGCCCTGGGCTAGGAGGATCGGGCCGACTATCGGCACCACGACAAAAGTAATTTCAATAAAATCCAGAACAAACCCGAGCAGGAACATCAACACCATGACCACGAGCATGGCGCTGACGACGCCGCCGGGCAGGTTTTCCAACACCGAGCGGACAGCCACATCGCCATCGAAGCCTCTGAAGACCAGTGAAAAAAATGAAGCGCCCAGCAGGATCATGAACACCATGCTGCTGACTCGAGTTGTCGTTTGCATCACCTCACGCAAGCGGGCCAGACCCAGTTGCTTGCGCTGCAGGGCCATCGCTGTCGAGCCGACTGCTCCAACCGCCGCCGCTTCGGTCGGCGTTGCCAACCCGGCCAGTATCGATCCCAGCACCGCCAGGATAAGGACTAATGGCGGTACCAGAACAACGATGACTTGGCGCAAGAGACTCTTGCCGCGCATGGCCTGACGCTCGGCGGCAGGAATTGCCGGCATGTGGTGTGGCCGAAAAAATGCGACCAGCATCAGCCAGACTAGGTACAAACCGACCAACATCAACCCGGGGATCAGTGCACCGGCGAACAAATCGCCGACCGATACAGTTTTTGGCGAGAATATTCCCTGCGCAAGCTGGGCCTGTTGATACGCAGATGACAATACATCGCCCAGCATGACGAGGATGATCGATGGCGGGATGATCTGACCCAGGGTGCCGGAGGCGCAGATCGTGCCACTGGCGACGGCGGGGTCATAACCACGTTTTAGCATCGTCGGTAACGACAGCAGGCCCATGGTCACGACCGTGGCGCCGACGATTCCGGTGCTGGCCGCCAGCAACATCCCGACCAGCATGACCGAGAATCCAAGGCCACCACGCAGCGACCCGAAAAGCAGGCTTAGCGTATCCAGCAGGCTTTCCGCAATCCGCGATCGTTCCAGCATCACCCCCATAAAAACGAACAGCGGGACCGCGATCAGCGTCTGGTTGCCCATGATGCCGAAAATCCGGCTCGGCATGGCACTGAGAAACCCGGGGTCGAATACGCCGACGACAGCACCGCCCAGGGCAAACAGCAATGCCACTCCGGACAGCGTAAAGGCAACCGGGTAGCCGACCAGCAACACCAGCACAACGGAAAAAAACATCAGCCCGGCGATCCAGCCCATGTTTAAAGCCCGCTGCCGCGGCGGATCTGGTCATCGGCCGGCGGCGCATGCTGGTGCCGTTCTTTAGCCGCCAGGAAACCGCTTAGCGCCTGCGACACTCCTTGCACAAGCATTAGTACGGCCGTCAGTGGGATTATGCTTTTCAGCAGAAACAGCCCGGGCAATCCGCCAGCCTCCCTGGAGCTCTCCTGGACAGCCCAGGAAGCGGCCACATAATCCCAGCTGACGATGATCAGAAACAGCCAGGTCGGGGCAAGCAGGAACAGTGCGCCAAGCAGGTTCACCAACGCCTTTTTCTGCTCATCCATGCCGCGGTAAAAAATGTCGACCCTGACATGCTCGTCATGTCCCAGCGTGTACGAGGCGGCGAGCATGAATACCAGTGCATGCATCCAGGTGACGCTTTCCTGCATCCAGATCCAGCCGATGTCGAACACGTAACGGAGAACCACCACCGCAAAGGTCACCAGGACCATCAGGCTGGTTAACCAGGACAGGGCTTCGCCCAGTCGCCTGTTGGCATTCTCGATGCGTTTGCTAAGTCGCATATTGCACCCCGGCGGTTGCCGCCTCAGTTCCCGCTGTCTTTTTTAAGCCGCCGCAGGAAGACTTGCATTTCCTTCATCGCCTGCTGGTCGCCATTGCTGCGCGCCGCATCGATTCCGGCACGGTATGCATCGGCGGCCGCGGCTTCATTCCCGGCCGCCAGTTGGGCCTTGCCCAGCAGTTTCCATGCGGCTGAATATCCAGGATCGTGTTCGACTGCCATGAGTAAATGGACCACTGCCTCTGCTGCGCGTTTTTCCGCAAGCAGAGCGTTACCCAGGGAAAACCTCAGTAGCGAATCGTCGCGGCCGCCATCGAGCATGCTCTCGAAACTGGCGATCGGATCCACGCTTTAGCCCCCGTTACTCATGAGCAGGCCGGGCTAGCGATCCCAGAAAGAAGGGGTGAACAGTACCAGCAAGGTGAAGATTTCGAGTCGTCCGAGCAACATGGCGAAAATCGATATCCACTTGGCCTGGTCCGAGATTTCGATGAAATTGTCTGCGACTTTGGCCAGACCCGGGCCGAGGTTGTTCAGGGTCGCTGCGATCGCGGAGAACGCAGTTTCCTGGTCCAGCCCGGTTGCCATCAACAGGAGCATCATGACGCCGAACATGACGATATAAATCGAGAAAAACCCCCAGACCGCCTCGATAACCCGGGCCGGAACCGCAGCGTTGCCTAATTTTATCGGAATTTCCGCGTTCGGGTGGATCAGGCGCAGGACCTCACGCGCGCCCTGTTTGTAAATCAATAGCCATCGAATCACTTTCATGCCGCCACCGGTTGAGCCGGCGCAGCCGCCGATGAAACTGACCAGCAGCAGCATGAGCGGCAGCGATCCAGGCCACATCGAGTACTTTGCAGTGGTGAAGCCGGTAGTCGTGCCAATCGATACCGCTTGAAACAGCCCCTTCCTCAGCGATTCGGCAAAACTCTCGTAATAGTCACTGGCGAAAAGATAAAATACGGTGATTACAGTAACCGTCAGCAAAATAGTAATCATCGCTCTGAATTCCGGGTCCTGCAGGTAGCCCTTGATATTGTGGTTTTTCCAGGCCAGGAAATGCAGCGAGAAATTCGCGGCGCCGATCAGCATAAAAACAACAGCGATCATTTCGATAGCCAGCGCGTTTGAGTGCCCGGTCTGCGCGTAGTACCCGATACTGGCATCGTGGGTTGAGAAGCCACCGATTGCCACGGTGCTGAAGGCGTGACCCAGCGCATCGAACCAGTCCATCCCGGCGATCCAGTAAGCGGCAAAACAGGCGACCGTGATGCCCGCATAAATGAAATAAAGCGCTTTGGCGGTTTCAGTGATACGCGGCGTCAGCTTGTGGTCCTTGACCGGGCCAGGGGTCTCGGCGCGGTATAACTGCATGCCGCCAACGCCCAACATCGGCAGCACGGCGACCGCCAGCACGATGATTCCCATGCCTCCCAGCCACTGCAGCAACTGGCGGTAAAACAGAATACCGCGCGGCAGCTCGTCCAGCCCTGTCAGGATGGTCGCGCCCGTTGTCGTCTGGCCGGAAATCGACTCGAAAACCGCGTCCGTAATCGAAATATCCAGACTTTCAGAGAAGATAAACGGCACCGAGCCGGCGACGCCGAGCACCACCCAGAATAGTGCAACGATCAAGAAGCCATCACGCAGACGCAAATCCGTGCCACTGTGCGCGGGTTTGCCCGCGAGCCAGAAAACCATGGCGGCTATCAGGATCACGCCCATGCCATCGAGAAAGGTCACCCAGCTGCCATCATCGAAAACCCAGGAGATGATCATCGGCGGAATCATCGTCAGGCTGAACATTCCCAACAGCATGCCAAGGATTCGGGATACGACGGGCAGGTTCATACGAAAGTTGCGTCGACCTGGAAAAGCTTCTCAACCGTCTCGATTTGTTTGCGGTCGGTCAGGAACAGAATGACGTGGTCGTTCTCTTCGATAATCGTGTCGTGATGAGCCATCAGGACCTGATCGCCGCGCACGATGGCGCCGATCGTGACGCTATCCGGCAATTCTATTTCTTCAATCGACCGGCCAACCACGGCCGAATTCTCACGGTCGCCGTGGGCGACTGCCTCGAGGGCCTCCGCGGCACCCTTGCGCAGGGAGTGGACCCGGGTAACATCGCCGCGGCGCACGTTGGCGAGCAAAGTACCGATGGTAATCTGCTGCGGAGAAATTGCTATGTCTATGGTGCCGGCGTCTTCGGCCAGCTCGGCGAAGGATTGGCGGTTGATCAGCGCCATGACTTTGTGAGCTCCGCATCTTTTCGCCAGCATCGCGGCCATGATGTTCGCTTCCTCGGAGTTGGTCAGTGCGCAGAAAACATCTGCGTTATCGACATTTTCCTCCATCAGCAGATCTTGATCGGTCGCATCGCCATGCAGGACGATCGTACGATCGAGTTTTTCGGAGATCGCCCTGGCTCGCTCCTGGTTCCGTTCGATAAGCTTGACCTGGTTGGTCTGCTCCATACTTTTCGCGAGCCGGAAACCAATATTTCCGCCACCGGCAATAATTATTCGCCTGACTGGCTCATCGAGCTTGCGCATCTCGCTCATAACCGCTCGGATGTCCGCGCGCGCGGCGATAAAAAACACCTCGTCATTCTCGCGAATGACGGTATCGCCGGTCGGTTTGATCGCCTGGCCATCGCGGTAAATGGCCGCGACCCGGGCATCGACATTGGGTATATGTTCGCGCAAAGCAGATAACCGCTGACCCACCAGCAGACCGTCCTTGCCGGCGCGCGCGCCGACCAGGAGGATTTTACCATTGGCGAATTCCAGGACCTGCAGAGCGCCCGGATAATGAATCAGTTTCTCGATGTAATCGGTGACCAGTTCTTCCGGGCTGATACGTACGT
>JAPUHG010000100.1 GCA_027297845.1 Gammaproteobacteria bacterium
ACGCGCGCTCGATGGCGGCCGGCGTGTCCCTGGCGACGGTACCGACGATGGCCGGAATGGTGGGTGCGCTCTCGGGCGTTTTTGCCAGCACCTGGCTAAACAGAAAATCTACCCGTGAACTGGAGATTTTTCGCGATTCCATGACCACGGACCATTAAGGGGAAAACAGATGAGACAACTGTTCTCTGAGACCAACCAGGAAGAAGAAGAAAACGAGATCAATATTACGCCCATGCTGGACGTCGTATTCATCATGTTGATCTTCTTTATTGTTACCTCGTCCTTTATCAAGGAAGCGGGGATCGATGTAAACAGGCCGGATGCGCAGACTGCTGTTTCGCAGGACAAGGCCAATATCCTGATCGCGATCACGGAAAGAGGCGAGATCTGGATTGACCGGCATCTTGTCGATCCGCGGGCGGTGCGTGCCATAGTCGAGCGTATGCACGCGGAAAACCCGCAGGGAACCGTGGTCATCCAGGCGGACAAGAAATCAACGACGGAAGTACTGATCCAGGTTATGGATGCCTCGCGGGCAGCTGGTGTCGATAACGTGGCGATTGCTGCACAAAACTGAGATGCTTAAACCACGATATGGCCTGGCGGTTCTGTTGGCGGCGCTGGTCACCGGCGGCCTGCTGTTTACCATGCAATCCCTGATCGCCAGTGGCATGTCGGCCCTGACCGATGACCGGGAGTTCAAATTTCTGGATTTCGTGCGCGCGCAAAAGCAGGAAATGGTTCAGCGCAAGCAGCGAAAACCGGAAAAACCACCGAAGCCGGAGGAGCCACCGCCGGATATGCCGAAACCTCAGCAGGACGCGGTGGATCCGAACATCCAGACCATAGCCGTTTCAGCAATGTCGGTTTCGGCCGATATGACGATCGGCGGCTTTGGTCTCGCCATCTCCGATGGTGATTACCTGCCGATCGTCAAAGTGGCGCCGGTTTATCCGCGGCGTGCGTTGTCGCGAGGCCTGGAAGGTTACGTGATTGTCGAATTTACCGTTACCAATACCGGGTCTGTTCGTGATCCGTTCGTGGTCGAATCCACGAGCTCACTTTTCGAAAGAGCGGCTCTCGGCGCGGTACTCAAGTTCAAATACAAGCCGCGGATTGTCGATGGCGAACCCATCGAGGTAGCCGGTGTGCAAAACAAGATATCTTTCGAACTGGAAGACTCCTGATGAAGGGAGTGGGCAAACTGATATTCGCTGTCGTTCTTTCATTCTCACTGTGGCTGCTCCCGGCGCTGCTGCCGGAAAATGCGCCTGGAGCGCTGGCGTCTGTTAGTCATGCACAGAATACCGGGGAGAAGAAGGAGCGCAAGACGCGCAAGACGCCGGCGATGCGCGAGAAAACCTACAAGAAGCTGTCGGAATCCCGGGAGCTGGCAGAAGCAGACGATTATGTTGGCGCGTTGCGGGCGCTGGATAGTCTTTCACGACAAAAAGATCTGAACAGCTACGAGCTGGCGCAGATGTACAATTTTTATGGCTATATACATTTCTCGCAGGAAAACTACCCGCTGGCGCTGAAGGATTATGAAAATGTCCTGGCGCAGCCTAATTTGCCGCTGGGCATGGAAACCTCGACGATTTACACCGTGGCCCAGCTGTATTTCACCCAGGAAGACTATGTGAGAGCGGAGCGGCAATTGCGTCGCTGGTTTACGGTAGCTGAAAATCCGGGTCCCTCACCCTATGTGTTGCTGGGGCAGGCCCTTTACCAGCAAGCCGAAGCAAGCAAGGACATGAACAAATATCGTGAGGCGATCATTCCGGTTGAAAAGGCGATCAGCATCAGGATCGCACAGGGTAAACCACCCAAGGAAAACTGGCTGCTGTTGTTGCGGGTGTTTTATTTTGAGCTGGGTGATTTAGACAAGGTCGAGGAAATCCTCGTTCAGTTACTGGTTATCAATCCCAAGAGAGACTATTGGGTTCAGTTGTCCGGGATTTATGGTGAGCGCGACGAGGTGGACAAGCAGTTAATCGCTTATGAAATGGTCTATATCCAGGGCTTGCTGAAATCCAGCCGCGAACACGTCACGATGGCGCAGTTGTATCTGCAATCCAACGTTCCCTACAAGGCGGGGAAAGTCATGGAACGTGGATTCAACAGCGGCCGTATCGAAAAGACTTCGCGCAATTACCGGCTCGCCGCCCAGGCCTGGACCATGGCCCAGGAAGACGAGAAAGCGATCCCGGCGCTCGTGCAGGCGGCCAAATTGTCGAAGGACGATGGCGAGCTGGATGTGAGGCTGGCAAATGCTTACTTCAATCTGCGGCAATGGCGTGATTCGATCGATGCCTCGCGTACAGGGATCGACAAGGGCGGATTGAAACGAAGCGATCAGGCCAACATTATGCTTGGGATGGCTCTCTATAACGTCGAACGGTACACGCAGGCGATCGCGGCGTTCCGCGTTGCGCGGCGAGACGATCGCAGCCGCCGCATGGCTTCCCAGTGGATAAATCACGTTAGCAATGAACAGAAACGCCAGGAACAGCTGCGCCAGGCCCTGGCGAACTGATCTGCCTCACTGATTTTTTTCTGGGTATCCATTGCGAACCTGAGCTGAGATTTCAAGGCATAAAAGCTATCGCCAAATTTTCATGTAACGCGTCCCTATCATTGATCATGATTTAAGGACGCCACTCGGCGGCCTATAATCGACAAGTCATGAAGCACTTTTTGCAAAGCAATCGTCTGTATCTTCGAAAACTTGTTGCAGGTGATGCCGAAGAGCTGTTTGCCTATCGTTCAGACCCGGAAGTATCCTGTTATCAGGGCTGGGCTCCGGCTAGCGAGTCCGATGCGCTGCGTTTTATCGAGGAGCAATCGAGTATCGAGCCGGACGTCGCGGGGCAATGGTTTCAGCTCGCAATATGCCTGCGCAGCGACGACCGGCTGGTCGGCGATCTCGGTTTGCATTTTCCCGAGGACGACGAACAACAAGCCGAGTTCGGAGTCAGCCTGAGTCCGCTGCATCAGGGGCAAGGCTATGCCGGCGAAACGTTGCGCACCGCGATGTCTTATTTGTTTGAGAAACTCGGCAAGCATCGGGTCTACTGCTCTGTCGATCCGAGAAATAGCGCATCGGTTGCCATGGCGTGTCGTCTCGGCATGCGCAAGGAAGCACATTTCGTAAAAAGCCTGTGGTTTAAGGGCGAGTGGGTTGATGACGTCGTATTTGGCCTGTTGAAAAGCGAATGGCGCGCGCAGCGAAAAGACTGACGGGCCATGATCTCCGGCAATCCTGTTTCCCTCTTTGTTTGCCTCCGCAAAGGATTTATCGAATAACCGGTTTGAGTAGCGACTTAGTTCGCTGGCGGCCTGTCATGTTCCTTTACTAGCCTGTGAGCAGTGATCGGCGCTTTGCTGTTCACCTGTTCCAGGGAGGGACGAGACATGTGTGCAGGAAAATTTATGGCCTTGCTGATCGGGCTTTTGTGGTCAGCTTCGTCGTTGGCGATATCGGATAGTGATGTTGTTATCAGTTGTCATGGTTGTAGCTGGACCCAGTACAAGCAACGGGCTCTACAGCAGGTTCCCAATAACGGCCCGAATGTTACGATCAACGTATACCTGGTCGACAGGGCGAACCGCCGGCTCGCAAAATACCGGGTCTTCAAGGAGTATAGCGAAGGCATGCTGTACAAGAACGCGAGGAGCGTGACGCCTTCAACTGCCGATCAACTGACTTTTCAGGACGATCTCGCGGCAATTGATGAGATTCAGAAAATCAGCGTCATCGCAAGACAGTTGCCCGATAATTTTGTCGTCAAGAGCGCCGCTGATATTTACCAGAACATGCAGGCACAGATAGCGGTGCAGGACTGGCTTAACAATGATTTCCTGTCCAGCCGCGTATTGATATTTTCCTATTTCTTTGGCGAGCCTTTGCTTGCGCGGTTTACCGCCGATATCAGGATAATTTTCCCGGATGGTTCAGAAGCCGTGTTTCACGTGTCCCGATTCGAGCTGGAGTTCAGCATGAATGGCATAAGACTGGAATTGCGTTACACAGAAGACACCGCCATCGGGCCAGAAGGCAATGGCTTGCCGGATACCATCGAAGACTTGC
>JAPUHG010000101.1 GCA_027297845.1 Gammaproteobacteria bacterium
GCAACAAAATACAATGCATCACCCGGTTCCGGGTGCATCAAGGCGGTGATCGCGTCGATTCCCGGCAACGCGATCGGGGTCGGCGGAAAACCACCTCGCGTATAGGTGTTGTAGGGCGTGTCGGTATCCAGATGCCGGCGCGTCAGGTTGCCATCAAAATTCGATCCAAGTCCGTAAATTACGGTTGGATCGGTCTGCAGACGCATTCTTTTCTGCAGGCGCCGGATAAAAACGCCGGCGATAACCGGACGCTCGGTGACCAGCGCTGTTTCTTTTTCTACGATAGATGCCAGAACCAACGCCTCGTAGGGGGTATCGAATGGCAACCCCGAGTCGCGCCCCCGCCATGCCCGCTCCAGTTGCTCCTGTAAATGATCGTGCGCCCTGCTCAGAATATCGCTGACCCGTTCTCCACGCACAAAATAATAGGTCTCGGGCAGAAACTGCCCTTCCGCATGGGCCCCTGCCTGGCCGAACCTGGCCATCAATGATTCCGCACTTTCGGTGCCCCGGGGAATATCCTGTTCCATTGCGTCTTCAGTCGCTAAAGCAGCCAGTAATTCCCTAATCGTCCATCCTTCGACAATCGTGAAACCACGCATCAACACGTTGCCCTGGACCAGCGTGCGCAGCAAATCTTCCGCCGTCATCCCCGTTTCGAGCAGATATTCGCCAGCCTTGATCCGGGTGGCAGCGCCTGAGATGCGGGCGGACCACGCAAAGGCCCGTGGGCAGCAGAGGATTTCTCTTTGCACGAGTTCCTCTACCAGGCCGGCCAGGCTCGAACCCGGGCTCACCAATAGGACCTCGTCGACGGCAACAAGCTTGAGACTTGTATTCATTGCCCGGTCGAGCAAGAAAATCGCCGTCAGCAAACTCAGCGCAGCCAGCACGAAAACCAGCACCAGGCCTTTTCGTATGAGACTCATGATGGCGCTTGCGCTACGGACAGGCTGGATTCCAGTGCGCTTTGCAAGCGACGCGTCAGCGGACCAACAATACAAACACGGTTTTCGATTTGCCGGACTGGCCAGATCATGAAGACTGAGTTAGTAACAAAAATTTCATCTGCCTGCGACAAATCATCAAGGCTCACCGCCATTACCCGGACATCGATATCCATCCGCGCGGCAATTTTCAGAATTTGTTTTCGCATTACTCCAGCCACGCCTGAACGTTCAAGATCCGGCGTTATCAGGGCACCGGACCGTACCAGAAAAAGATTGCTCATAGTGCCACAAACAACCCGGTCATCTGCATCCAGCAGCAGACCTTCCGCAACCTCCGGATCGTCCCATTCGGCCCTGGCCAATACCTGGTGCAGCCTGTTCAGCGTTTTCAACCCGGCTAGAACCGGATCGAGTGCGAGGCGGGTCTCACAAAACCGCACGACGATACCATCGCTGACCCAGTTGTCCGGATAATCCGGCCATGGATGCTGGCTGACGATACGGCGAATCCTGACGTTTTCCGGTTCGCGGTAACCGCGCCCGCCGCTGCCGCGGGTCAATATCAACTTGATAACCGCCCGCCCCTGCTCGGGAATCAGGCACAGAACTTCTTTACGAATAACAGCCATTTCGAGTTGGGGCAGCCCAAGCCTGTCGGCGCCATGGTCAAGCCGCTCGAGATGGTCGTCCAGCAAGGCAATTCGACCGTCTTTTGCGGCCATGGTCTCGAACAGACCATCGCCATATTGCAGGCCTCGGTCGCTGGCGGGAATCAAATCGCATTCGCGCCCGTCAACGATGAATCGAACGGCCACTCAGAGAGCTCCCAGTGCCAGGATCAAACCCTTCGCTTTCGCCCGGCTTTCTTCAAGTTCCTTGCGAGCGATTGAATCCGCAACGATTCCGCTGCCCGCCCGCAGGCTGATCTGCTCACCATCCTGCACCAAGGTGCGGATCAGGATATTAAGATCGGCGCTGCCATCGCGATTCAGATACCCCATTGAGCCGGAATATGCACCGCGCGGTGCTCCTTCCAGTTCCGCAATGACCTCCATGCAGCGCACCTTCGGGCAGCCGGTAATCGTCCCACCAGGAAACATGGCCCTGATCACCTCGCCCGGTGTGACACCCTCACGCAGCCGGCCACGCACGTTGGAAACGATGTGGTGAACATGGGCATAACTCTCAAGGCTCATCATCTCGTCAACTTCTATCGAGCCTGGGCGGCATACCCGACCCAAGTCGTTTCGCTCAAGATCGATCAGCATGATGTGTTCCGCCCTTTCCTTTGGATGGCGAAGCAATTCCGCGCGCATGGCCAAATCGTTCATCTGCAGATGATCGCGGGGACGGGTGCCCGCAATCGGTCGCGACTCGGCATAGCCATTGGAAATTCTGAGCAGACGTTCCGGTGACGAGCTGATGATCGTATGATTCTGCCAGCGTGCCAGACCGGCGAAAGGAGCAGGATTGGCGCGACACAGTCGCCGGTACACCTGTGCCGGAGACACACCGGGCAACAATTGACCGCGCCACTGGCGTGATAAATTGGCCTGGAAAATATCGCCTTCGTAGATAAGCCATTTGGCAGCCTCCACCGCTTCGAGATAGACCTGCTCAGGATCTTCCTCCAGTGTCCCGGACAACAGCGGCTCAAGGTTTTCCAGCGGCGGTTCAGCGGACAGATCCACTCTGAGGTCGCCGAGACACTGTTCGTAACCTTCCTCTGCGATCAGGTAAGTTTGCCCTAGCTTGCGGTCGACAACTACCGCTACCGGAATTCGGGTCGCGATGGCTACCGGCAGACCCGGGTCTGTTTTCAGTTGCAGACCCGGCTCCACCTGGGCCGCGAGTTCATAGCTAAGATAAAGAAACCAGCCACCGGTAAATGGCAAATCATGGTGCTGCTCGGTTACTTGCTCCGAGCGCCACGCTGCATCGAGGGCGTTAAGAAAATCACCGCTCCGACCATCATTCAGCCGGAATGCAGAGTCGAGCACAATCGACTCTCGCGGGAACGCAAACAGTATGTCGTACCGGCCTTGCTCGGTTCCATGGGCAGCGCTTTGCAGCAGGTATGGATAACGATCGGGGTCTTTCTGCTGCAGCCATGCCAGATCGGCCTTGGTCGAAATGGACTCGACACAGAAATGACGTTTACTGTCGCCAACAGCGGAGACCGGATGACTGCTGTTGCCGGAAATCAATTGGGTTGTGCGAACACCAGCGTACCGTTCGTGCCACCGAATCCGAAAGAGTTAGAGACTGCGACACGCAGGTGTATCTGGCGCGCCTCGTTGGGGACATAGTCCAGATCACATTCAGGATCGGCATATTCCAGATTGATGGTCGGCGGCGCAACCTGGTCGCGGATTGCCAATATGCTAAAGATGGCTTCGACGCCGCCAGCGGCGCCAAGCAAATGACCGGTCATCGATTTGGTCGAACTGACCGCCACTTTGTATGCGTGGTCATGGAATGCCTGCTTGATCGCTTTTGTCTCTGCAATATCGCCGAGTGGTGTTGAGGTGCCGTGGGCGTTGATGTAATCGACTTCGTCGGGATTCAGTTTTGCGTCCGCCAACGCGTTCTTCATGCACAGGCTCGCACCATCTCCCGATTCTAATGGTGCCGTCATATGAAAGGCATCGGCGCTCATGCCAAAGCCAATCAATTCGGCGATAATATTAGCGCCGCGACTCTTCGCATGTTCGTATTCTTCAAGCACCACACAACCAGCGCCATCGGATAGAACGAAGCCATCTCGTTCAGCGTCCCACGGCCGGCTCGCCCGTTCCGGTTCGTCATTTCGGGCAGACAATGCCCGGGCTGAACAGAAACCACCCAAACCCAATATCGTCGTGGCCATTTCGCAGCCGCCGGTTACCATTACATCCGCATCGCCATACTGAATCGCCCGCATCCCGAAACCAATACAGTGGGTTGCGGTCGTGCATGCCGTAACCAGGGAGAAATTGGGTCCGGTTATTTTTCGCCGAATCGAAACATGCCCGGCCACCATGTTGATGATGCTGGAGGGAATGAAAAACGGCGATATTTTTCTTGGCTTGCCCGTTTTGATGTATTTGCTATAGCTGGACTCAATCGTTTCCAAACCACCGATGCCGGCACCAATGGCGATCCCGATTCGATGCCGGTTGTCATCCGTGATTTCCACCCCGGAATCCTCAATGGACTGCTCCGCAGCCGCGATCCCGTAATGGATAAATGGATCCATTTTCCTGGCATCTTTCCGTTCGATATAGGCATCGACATCGAAGTCCCTTACCGGCCCACCGATATGAGTCGAAAACTGGCTGGTTTCCATACGGGTAATCTGACCGATCCCGCTTTTGCCGGACACAATGTTCTGCCAGGCACTACTGACCGTACTGCCTACTGGAGAAACTATACCCAGACCGGTGACTACTACTCGACGCTTGGCCAATTCTTTACCCGCACTAAACAGAGACTTTTATGGATAGAGCCACAGCCCGTCCATGGGCATGGCAAAACATGCGATCAGGAGTCCGAATTTTTTTCTTTTACGTAATCGATGGCCAACTGAACGGTAGTGATCTTCTCGGCCTCTTCATCCGGAATTTCGCAATCAAATTCCTCTTCCAGCGCCATCACCAACTCTACGGTATCCAGAGAATCCGCACCAAGGTCGTCGACAAAAGAAGCTTCGTTCGTAACTTCTTCAACCTTGACTCCCAATTGCTCGGCGACAATCTGTTTTACCTGCTCTTCAATATTGCTCATTGTTTGCTCGTCCTCATCAGTATCGGTGCCGCGGGCTGACAGGCCCATTGCGGTCGCTTATTGTATGTAAATGTCGTGGGGCAATCTAGCCCGGATTATTCATGAATACGCCGGGCTGGCAGTCTGTAGGACTGCCGGCTTAACAAGCGGCCGATTTTACATGGATTTGGCGATGTTTGTAGGTCTTTGGCCGGTAATGGACTCAGGCCATGTACATCCCACCATTGATATTCAGAGTTTCGCCGGTGATATAGCCACCCGATGGCGAGGCGAGGAAACCGACGGCAGCGGCAATATCCTGCGGTGTTCCCAGGCGGGTCAGTGGCACCTGGTCGATTAGCGCCTGGCGCTGTTCGTCGCTCATCGCGCGAGTCATATCGGTTTCGATAAAGCCCGGCGCAATCGCATTGACGGTGATATTCCGCGATCCGATTTCCCGCGCCAGCGCCTTGGTGAATCCGATCATGCCCGCCTTGGCAGCCGCATAGTTGCACTGCCCGGCATTACCCATCAGACCGACCACCGAGGTGATATTAATAATCCTGCCTTCCTTCGCTTTCATCATGCCTCGCAGGCAGGCCTTGCTCATCCGGTATATGGAGCTGAGATTGGTATTGATAATCTCGTCCCATTCATCGCTCTTCATGCGTAGCAAAAGGTTATCGCGGGTAATGCCCGCGTTGTTCACCAGAATAAGTGGCAAACCCTCGTTTCCAGCCATATTGCTGGCCAAACCATCGACAGAATCCGGATCGGCAACATCGAGTACCACGCCACGACCGCTGATGCCCGCTTGTTGCAAACTCACGCCAATAGAGTCCGCGCCTGGCTGCGAAGTCGCCGTCCCAACCACAACGGCCCCAAGCTCGCCCAGATGCAGTGCAATGGCCTGGCCGATGCCACGCGATGCACCCGTTACCAGGGCTATTTTTCCTTGCAGAATTTTCTCACTCATGTTCACTTCCCGTTGCCGTTTTTTCCAACGCCGCTTCAAGGCTGGCTGAATCATAAACCGGATACATGCCCATCCCGCGATCAATCCTCCGATTCAGGCCGGCGAGAACTTTGCCGGGCCCGCATTCCAGTAAACCATCCGCTCCATGACGCGCCATGTATTGTACGCACTCGACCCAGCGCACCGGCAAGAAAAGTTGCCTGACCAGTGCATCGCGAATTTCCGCGACTGATTCGCAAACCCGCGCATCCACGTTCTGCACGACCGGCATCGTTGCCGGCCTGAACTCCACTTCTTCCAGCCGCTGCGCAAGCTTTTCGGCGGCGTTTTGCATCAGGGCGCAATGAGACGGCACGCTGACCGGCAAGGGTATGGCCTTGCGCGCGCCCAGCTGCATTGCCTCCTCGATAGCCCGTTCGACCGCAGCCGCCTCGCCGGCGATGACAACCTGGCCCGGCGAATTAAAGTTCACCGCGGAAACGATCTCGTCGCCGGCGGCCTGTTTACAGGCCAGGATGACCTGCTCATCATCGAGTCCCAGAATTGCAGCCATGGCGCCCGCGCCTTTTGGGACCGCCTCCTGCATCGCCTGACC
>JAPUHG010000102.1 GCA_027297845.1 Gammaproteobacteria bacterium
GTGATATTCCCGTGGTGCGCGCACGAACGGAAGCTGGGTCAGGCAGTGGTCGCGGACATCGGCGATGGTCCTCTCCTGATCGGCCTCATGGTACTCCCGGGAGAGAAGTATATGCGCAACAACGCGCTGCCCGTACAACGAATCATCCACCCCGACAACCACCGCATCGGCGACCGCCGGATGTCCTGTCAGTATCTTCTCCAGTTCCTCCGGGACAATCCGTTCGCCGGCTGACTTGATCATGGCCGATTTGCGCCCCACGAGAAACAGGTCCCCTTCCTCATCGAACCTGCCAAGATCGCCGGTATGCAAGCGGCCCTGGCTGTCCAGTACTTGCGCGGTGCCCTCCGGATCCCGCCAGTAACCTTGCATGACATTGGGACCTTGAACCACGACCTCGCCCACTTCGCCGCGCGCCACTTCGCAGCCGTCGTCGGAGAACAAGAGCACGTCGACGCCTGGAATGGCGGCACCTACCGAGTCCGGTTTCCGCCGCACACGATCCGGTTGCAGAGCCGTTGCCCGGGGTGCACATTCGGTTTGACCATAGGCAATATGAAATGCGACATCCGGCATTGCCCGCTGAATCTCCGCAATTTGTTCGCGTGGCAATTTTCCGCCGGTGACGGTGAGCCACTTCAGATCCGGCAGTTGCGCATCAAGGAACCCACCCCGGCGGACCAAGGCATTGAAATGATACGGCACACCGGAAAACCCGCTTGCGCCGGTCGTCCGCAACAAGTCTACAATTTTCCGGGGAAACACGAAACTGTCGGCGAAGTGAACCGTCGCACCGGCAACGGCATGGACCAGCAACTGCATCATGCCGTGTATGTAGTGTATCGGTACGACCATCAGGTACGAATCGGCACTGGATATCGGCATGTGCGCAATGACGGAATTGACTACCGCCAGCAGATTTTCATGGCTCAGGCACACGCCCTTGGGAGTTCCGCCGCTGCCGGAGGTATAGACGATTGCTGCCAGGTTCTCGGCGTTGCCGTCCGGCAGCGGTGCGCCAGTCGATCCGGCTTTCGGTGAACTTATCGCTTGTTCGGACAAGCGTGCCAAACGCGTTAAACCGTTGCCGTGGTCCTCAAGATCCTGCAGAAGCTTCTCGCCTTTTACGAACACCATTACCGGTTCGGCATCGCGAATCACGGCACACAGGCTATCGACCGCTATTTGTTCATTGAGCCAGACAACTACGGCGGAAGCCTTCAGTATTCCCCAGAACAGGACCAGCGCATGCGCATCGTGACCCGAAAGTATGCCGACCCGGTCTCCCGTCGCAACGCCTTCGGCTATCAAGGATTGCGCAACGGAAGTGCTCCGCTGGTCAAGCTCGGCGAAACTCAGCGATAACCCACCGCAGATATCGATCGCCGTCTTGTCAGCGTTCAGGGAAGTACTGTCAAACAATGCGTCATGCAGCCGCATGATTTTCGGCCTTGTTATCGTTCCAGGTAGGCAACCATACCGTCTACCGAGCCGAAGTTTTCCGGTGTCAGGTCGTCGGTATCAATCGTGATTTTGAAGTGCTCCTCCAACCAGACGATCAGATCCATCATGGCCACGCTGTCGACGATTCCCTCTTCGAGCAAATTCAGGGCCCCGTCTACGCCATTTTTGGCCGCCGGGTTCAGCGTGCCAACGAACTCTTGAATTTCTTCGAATTTTGACCGGTCGCTCATGATTTTTTTCCGATCTCCGATTTGGTGGATGGCGCATTGTACATCACAACGACAGACTCCTAGTTGGCAATTTGCCGGCTTATACAAAACTCATTAACGTATTTGGCGATCCATTCGAAGTGCTTGTCGTTCTGCCCCTTTGTCGCGACAACTGGCTCCGCGATAAGCAGTTGTCGCGACTGGTCAATACCTTCGACGTAGTCAAGATCGTTCCAATATTCAAGCATTTTTTGACTTGCTTTCAGGAGTACGGAAGTCTCTCCAACCATCGTGCCGGCAACCACATCAAATCCTGCCGCTTTCGCAGCCTTCAGCATCGCTGCTGCCCCGCTTATTCCCCCGCATTTCCCGATGCGAACATTGATCGCCTGGTAGCCGCCAGACCTTGCCCAGGATTCAAGATCGGCCAGCGTGCAAACGGATTCATCGGCAACCAGCGGCACACCCGAGATCTCATGCAATTGGAGCAGCTCAGCGGCCAGTTGTGGTGACGCCCTGTCGAGCGGTTCTTCAATCGATTCGATTTTGCAATCTTTGCAAGTCTCCAGCAGCGCACTCGCAGCGGAGAAGTTCATCGCGCCATTCACGTCCAGTCGAATAGCGATACCCGAGCCCACCCAGTCGCGGAGATCCCTCACCCTGGCGCTGTCCTCGCTGCCGGCGACCTTGAGCTTCACCACCGCATACCCGCCAACGCGCGCCAGGTGAGCCTGTTTTTTTAGCCGCTCGCCGGCGTAGTTCTCCCCGATAGTCAGGCATTTCATGTGCTCCGAGGCCCGCCGCGGACCAAAGATTTCCTGACAGTCAATCCTCCCTTCAACATCCAGCGCATCCAGCAACGCAATATCAAACCCGCCTGCCAGCGCCGGGGCCTTGGTATAGCCGACCAGGCTATCCAGGCACTGATACACAGCCGCGGGCGTCGTCAGTGACTGGCCGATAATTTGCCCGGCCAAGGGGACGAGCTTATCCCAGATCGTATCGTTGTCTTCCCCGGTCACATAAGGTCGCGCCTGTATTTCACCAAAGCCTTCGACGCCATCGTCAGTCATCACACGAATAATAATGGCATCGCTATGCGATCGGGATGCGGCCGCATGCTGGAAAGCGACCCGAAACGGAATGTTTAGACGTACAAACTCGCACTCAGTGATGCGCACAGATTTCCTCCAGAATCCCGATGCCCTCGTCCAGGTCCCGCTCTTTTCTCAGCAGCCCGGGTTTGTACTGATCATCGCCAACATGAGCGGCTCGAAACCCCGCCTGTAGCTGTTGATAATCCGAGTCTGAAACGCGTAAAAGTCTCGGCTCTCCCAGGCGCAGGCTGTTACGTTTATCCTCGTATTCCCTGTTCGCTTTGCACAATTCCTCGTCAAAACAAGCCACCCAGGATTCAAGCGCGCGGTCACCCTTTTCGCCGGCAATGGCTGCACTCGCCGGGACCATGACAGCGTAATGCGGCTGCCCATCAGTCCTTGGAAAAACCAGCACATCGGACAACTCACAGATGCTCGCATTGTTTGCTGCGGCCAATGCAGCCAGAATGTGCATCTCGGTCAGCTTCTCGCCGGTCATGCTCGAGGTCGTCCCCAGGCGATACTGAAAATTGATCCTCGGAATTTGTCCGACGAACCCATCCACCGTTACACAATCGCCCGTCCGGTATCGATACAACCCGCCGCCGGTCGTAACCACGACCTCATACCGGCTGCCCTCCTCCAATTCCCACGCCAGCACCGTTTCGGGCTGCTCGCATTCGGTTTCATTTTCACGAATAAACTCGAAGAAGTGTGAAGTAAATGCCAGCAAGCCGCCGGAGCTGTTGTCCTCCAACGGAATCGCCATCATGCACTCGCTCGATTGGGTGATGTAGTCACGCCGATCGATGCCAGACGAATAGGCGTCCAACTGCCTTAAATAAGGCTCTACGATTTTCGATTGCCAACAGATTATCAATTCCAATTCTGGCCAGATTTTTTTGAGTTGAAAGCGGCTTTGGCCCTGAATGGTTTCATTCTCGAGCCTGGCGGCCGCTTGTTTATCCACTTTGAGCCTGTCACCGACAACATCAGGAATCACGCCGCCCATATCCGCAGGCGGCAGGCCCCAGGTACCGTTATTGAGACCACGGATTAAATCACCTGAACGCTGCTCGATGACCTGGCACAGTTTGACCAGCGTGCTTGGATTCAGGCTCATCATGCAGTGCAGCGGCGCTTGCAATGCCAACCTGGCAGCCGCGTAATAGCGCAGCTCCGCAGACTCTATTTTTGCAAGATGCTTGCCCGCGGGCCATCGATCCGGTTTCTGGAACCCCTGCATTCGCTGGTTCCAGAAAGTGGTCTCGGACAACAGTTGAATACCATTTTCATCGCGCTCGGTCTTGCCCGAATCTGCGAAGTTGGAGATAAAGTTGCCATTCACCAGTGCCGGATGAGCCGTATAAATACTGTCCCAGAATACGCTGAACGCACGAGCCTTTTCGCGAACCAAACCGGTCGTAACAGGAATTTTCTTTGGCTCCGCGGTAGAACCACTCGTCAGAAAATACGCCAATAGTCTGTCGCCACTAAGATCGGATACTTTGTTCCAGATATCCGGAAATGCTTTATCGAGGCGTTGATAATCGATCAGCGGGATTCGCCGGTAGTCGCTAATACCGGAGATCTTGTCAAAGCCGTAATGCTTCCCAAATGTACAGCCCGCGTTCGCCGCCAGCGTATCCGTCAGAATTTTCTCCTGCGCAGATTGCAGCGAAC
>JAPUHG010000103.1 GCA_027297845.1 Gammaproteobacteria bacterium
GCAGCTGATAGTCGTACCAGGCATCGCCGTTTGGCAGCTTCCAGGCACCGTGGTTGGTGGTCGCCTTCGCCCGCAGTTTTTCGAAATAACCGATCAGGCTGTCGTAAGCCGGATACACGGTGTCTTCAATCTCGGCGTCGGCCCGGGCGAGCAATTCATCCCGGGTTGATTCGTCGAGGTCCTCGATCTTGTCCAGTTTCTCCGCAAAGGAGGTATACAGTATATTTTCCTTGCTGGGCGTACCGCGGAAATCGCTCATTTCCACAATCACTTTTTCCACGACGAAGGTCGGTGGGATGATGCCTTTTTCTTCGCGCAAATTCAGATCTTCGAGTAATTGTTCGAACTTGGTATCGAACTTGGATAAACGGGTAATGTAATGCCCGGCGTCGCGCTCATTACCGACATGATGAATCGTCGCCATGAAATTGGGCATGTTGTTTTGCACGCCGAATAACTGATTGACCGGGTAGCCATGCCAGGTGAACTCGACACCTTCGGCCTGGTTGCTCATGAGCCAGTCCATCACGTCATAGGATATCGCGGCCTGCCCTTCCAGCTTGCTGCGGTCATAACGATGCAGCATTTCACGATCCTCGATCATCCACCGGTTTAGTTTCTCGGTGTGCGCAGGGGAAATATCCGCGAGATCGTCGTTGTGAAAATTCAGGCCTATCTGCTCCAGCATTCGTATGCTGCTGAGCATTTCCGGGCTTTCCAGCGCGTATTTGAGAAACGCCGTCTCGAAAAAGATATTGATGCTGACCGGTTTGAACCAGGTGACATTGATCACCAGACCGACAATCAGCAGAACGATGACGCCAAATGCTACGCCCAACCACTTGAAAAACTTTTTCATCCCGAAACCCCGTGCAGAAAGGAGCCGAGAGTCTACTGATGCTCATGCCTTCATACCAGCCAAATGCGACGAATCGACCCCGGGGAAAGCCGAATACGGTGCGCTCCGACCACACAACTGCCGTCAGGCAATGTTAATCAAATTTATCCGCTAATTATGTTATCTCGCTGATTTTCAGTGCTTTTCTTTTCCTACAATCACCCAATAAAAGGTGTAAGCCTAATGTTAATATTGCTTTTTAGGGGATTGTCATGATGCGCTATAAAATAGCCTTTTGCGCTATAGCCCTGGCCCTTTCCGGCTGTGGCAACGAAACACCCGCCAAGGGTACGCTCACCCTCGCCGTGACCGATGCACCGGTCGATTCGGCCCAGCGAGTCGTCGTTTTCTTTGCATCGGTAGAGATCAAGCCGGCCAACGGCCAGGCATTCACCGTCGATGTCAGCAACCAGATCGATCTACTGGCGCTGGCCGGTGGCGGCAGTGAAATTATTCTGCACGAAGTCGAGCTGGATGCGGGCCATTACAACTGGATTCGGCTTGAAGTAAACGCCGAGGCCACGATGATGGATTCCTTCATCGAATTGGACGATGGTTCCATACACTCGTTATTCATACCCAGCGGCGACCAGAATGGCCTCAAACTGATCGGTGGTTTCGATGTTCCCGCCGGTGGTAACGCCAGTTTTACGCTGGACTTCGATCTGCGCAAGTCGGTACACAACCCGATCGGCCTGTTGCCCGATTACATACTGCGACCAACAGTCAAGATGATCGACACGGGCGTCAACGGCGACCCGGTCGGTGGTATCGGCGGCATGGTCAGCAGCAACCTGATTTTCGATGAGTTGTGTACCGGAACGAGCGGCGATGCAGTCTATGTATTCTCCGGACCGAATTCACCCATCGATGATGTTGACGGCATTGCTCCCGATCCGATTGATAGCGCCGTGGTAACGATGGACACCTTCGGTTACTTTGTCTATCTGATCGATAATTTACCGATCGGTGTCTACACCGTCGCTTTCACTTGCGATGCGCAATTCGACGACCCGGCGACCGATGACGACATTACTTTCCTTGGCGGCACCTTCAACGTCACGGTCGAGGAAGGAATCATCAAGGAACAGAACTTCGAACAGTAACGATCCGAGCCATTGGGGGTCAGGCCAGGGGTCACCCGGCCTGACCCCTTTTTCTTGGGCTGGTCTCTTTCTAGTGGAAATCAGTTGGCGGCGGCGGTGCGACGATTTGCTTCGGCGGGTTTTTTGCAAGCTGCTCCAGCAAATACTTCACCGCGAACTCCAGGCTCGGGTCTTCACCCCTCGCCACCAGTTCCGGCCGGTCCACGACCTCGTAATCCGGCGACACGCCTTCATTTTCGACCACGTAATTCCCTGCGGCATCCATAAACCGGAACGTCGAGGTCAGTATGCCGCCGTCATCGGCAAGTTGCGGGTTACCCGATATGCCGATCAGCCCACCCCAGGTCCGTGTCCCGATCAACGGCCCAAGACCCAATGCGCGGAAATAATATGGAAACGCGTCACCACCGGAGGATGAGTAATTGTTGATCAACGCGGCCTTCGGCCCCTCGTGCGAGATTCCCGGTGTTGATCCAGGTTCCAGACCCCGCTGTTTCCAATAGCTCAACGCCTTGCGCCCGATCACTTCCGCCATCTGATCGGGGATAAAGCCGCCGCCGTTGTAGCGCACGTCGATCAGCATCGCATCTTTGTGAGTCTGCGCGGGAAACAACCGATACAACTCACGGTGACCCTCGAACGCCGTATCGGGCAGATGGAAATAACCGACCCGCCCGCCAGAGAGTTTATCTACCATCGCCCTGCGGCTATCGACCCAGTCCAGGTAACGCAGGCCCGTCTCGCCGGTGACCGTTTTCACCATGACCTCGCGCGCACCCTTTAACCGTGCCCTGCTGTTGACGGTCAGCGTGACGACCTGGTCGCCCTTGTTCTCCAGCAAGCGATAGAAATTATCGACGCCTGCCGTCGAGTCACCATCGACGGCCAGTATGTAATCGCCGACCGCTACATTAACCCCAGGTTGTGCCAGCGGCGAGCGCGCCTGATCGTTCCAGGCCTGACCGGCATATATCTTCTCGATCCGGAAAAATCCATTGGCGGACAAAATTTCGGCGCCCAGCAGACCACCATCGAGGCGTTCTACCGAAGGCTGATCCCCGGATTGTACATAGTTGTGACCGGCGTTCAGCTCACCGGCGATTTCACCGAAAATGTAATCGAGGTCTGCGCGGTAGGAAACATAGTCGACAAGCGGCGCATACTGATCGCGAATCGCCGGCCAATCATTGCCATGCATATTGGGATCGTAAAACCAGTCGCGCAGGATGCGCCACTGATCCACATACATCTGCCGCCACTCGACCAACGGGTCGATCCGCAACTGCATCGTTGAAAGATCAAGCTTGCCGCCATTGTCAGTGCTTTGTTCGGCGGCGGCGTCGACGATACCCCATTGCTCACCCTGGACGTAGAGTATTTTCTCGCCGCCGCTGGCAAGAACATAGCCGCTGATACCTTCAAGTACGGTGACCTCCTCTTCTGCTTCGATATCATAAAACTTCAATTCTGTTTCCGGACCCTGGCCGGACATATAAAAGAGCCCCTTGTCGTTCGCCGACAACGCGCCGATGCTGCCACCGGTATCGTTCAACGCGGTAACCCGGCTTTCGAAACCCAGCGGCACAATATTGATGAGTATTTTCTTCTGCTTGCCATTGTCATCGCCATTGTCGTCGCCATTGTCCTCGTCATCACCGAACGATACTTCGTCGCTTTTTGGCCGGTGCAAGGCGGGCGAATCGGTGGTCAGCAGGCCCGCATAGACGCGGGTCGATTCGTTATAGATAAACGCAGAATCACGATCACCAAAAGTCAGGTTGAAATCGCGGTCTGACGCAAAATACAGATACCGCCCCTGCGGATCGAAAACCGGTTCGGAATCATTGGTATCGCTCGACGTCAACTGGTGTTTGTTCTTGTTGCCCAGCGCATACAACCAGATATCGCCACCCGAGTTGGCCGTGTTGTTTTTGACATAGACGAGATAACGATTATCCGGTGACCAGCTGTATTCCCGGATATCATTCTTCGTGGAATGATCGACCTGGGTAATCCTGCCACTGCCGACGTCGACATATTGCAGGCGTTGTTTTTTGTCGCCAAATGCAAGTTTTGAGCTGTCGGGTGACCAGAGCAGCGGGAAACGCCAGACATCGCCGCCTTTGGTCACTTGCCGGGCCGGCCCCGAGCCATCCTGCGGCGCAATATAGACCTCGTATTCGCCGGTCGCATCGCTCAAATACGCGAGGGACTTGCCATCGGGTGACCAGGTCACATGAATTTCACGTGCCGCGGGGGTTTTGCTGATGTTTCGGATCTGCCCATCCTTGGCAGGGACCGTAAAGATTTCTCCACGGGCGGCAAAAACGGCGCGTTTGCCATCCGGCGACAGGTCGGCCGTCTGTACGAAGTCCGCCGCATTGACATAGTGCGGCATCCGACCCGGCAAATCGCCAGTCACTTCGATATCCAGCCGCGCCGATGCTCTTGCAGCCGGGTCGTAGCGATACAGATAACCGCCATTTTCATAGACGATCGCCCGCGGTCCGGCGCTGGGCCACAACACATCGAACTCCTCGTGCGTGGTAATCTTTTCGGGCTCAATGCCCTCCTTATATAGATACAGGTTGAGCTTGTAATCGCGATCAGAATCAAAATAGATCTCATCGCCAACCCACATCGGCTGGTAATCGGTCGCCCGGTTCGTCGTCAGCTGTTTGGCGGAATTGTCTGCAAGGTCATAAATCCAGACATCCTGGGCGCGCCCACCGCGATATCTCTTCCATGTGCGAAACTCGCGATCGATGGGCGTATAGACCACTTTGCTGCCATCGGGCGAAAACATACCGCCGCCCCCTTCGGGAATAACCATGGGCAGCTCGGTGCCACCGGCGGCCGGGACCAGGTAATACCTGCCCATGCGTACGCCCCACGGCAGCCGATTCGCGCGCACCATGATGTGCTTGCCATCCGGCGTCCAATCGAGAACCCGGTAATCGAATCCTCCGCGCGGAGGCATCGGACCGACATCGTTGTACCAGGTCAGTTGTTTCGGCGTGCCGCCGGTGCTCGGCATCACATAAACCTGCCGCGTGCCGTTGTATTCGGCCGAAAACGCAATCTGGGAACCATCGGGCGAGAACTTCGGAAATACTTCCATGCCTATATCGGAGGTCAGCCGCCTGGCGGTGCCACCGGACACCTCCGCGACATAAATATCTCCGGCATAGACAAAGGTGACCTTGTCCTGGTGAATATCAGGAAAACGCAGCAAACGCGTGGGTTCCGCGCTCGCCTGGCCAAATATCAGAAGAAGGAAAGGCAAAATTATTATTCGGCGAATGGACATGTGCATGTGTTTTCCTTTGAGTATGCCGCGAATATAAGGCGGCCAATGTATACCAATCCCTGCCGCTCAGACAGCGGCATGAGACTGCAGGTTTAAATCGTGGGTCTAGTGGCTTTTCTTTGTCCTTCTGTTGACCCCTTCATCAATGATTCACCGGCCGACTACAGAGTCGCAACCGGACCCGAGGCACAAAATCGGTCTCTCGATGCGCTTGCCATGCGGGATTCTTTGTTGTCGAATGAGTTGTAGCCCCTGGATAAGGAAGCCAACCTGGCCGTGTTAGACCATCAACCAGGCAGCTACGCCGGTCCGGAAAAGGATGAGCTTGCATCGACAATAATGGTTGATACCGATCGGATCGTTGAAATCGCATCGTTGGTCCAGGAAATAAGATCTCACGATTTCGTCGTTTGATCGGGCCTGGCCGCTCTCGCACATCTCCCGCAAGGGGACTTCCTTCGGTCGCCTGTGCTCCGCGGCATAAGGTCATCCTGACCAAAAATGCCCTCCTACATTCCCAAAAAGACTCGTAGGAGCGGCTTTAGCCGCGAAAAAATAAATCTGCCCCCTTTTTCATCGTTATTCGTCCAACTCAGCCAAAACCCCATCCATGATCGCGATCAGGGCCTCGCGGTCATAGGTATAGGGCTGCCCCTCATTGAGCTGCACCATTTCGCGCATAATCTGGGTAATCGTGATCTGCGCCTCAAACTCATTGGGCACGACCATGTAGCGGTGCTTGGGATCATCGGCAAACAAGGCATCCATCACGGCAGCCGATACTTCGTCCGGTTCCTTGTGTTGCGCCCGATCCACCGGGGCCTCCAGCATCCGTTTGATTTGCTCTGCAAACAAAGAGTCGTCAATACTTTGTCCGTTTCTTTCCATTCGTCGACGCAGGCTTTTGAAGATATCGGATTTGTAATTACCCGGTTCGATGACACTGACTTGCACATCGAAATCCGCCATTTCCCGGGCTAAAGAATCGGTATAGGCCTCGATGGCGTGTTTGCTCATGCTGTATGGGCCAAACAAGGGGCCGGATAAAATTCCGGAGATCGAGCCGATCGTCGTAATTCGGCCTTTCGACTCCATGATCAGCGGCGCAAACGCTTTGGTAACCCGGTACGGTCCAAAGACATTCACATCGAGCTGAAAATCCAGTTCATCTTCTTCGACTTCAATCAATGACCCCACAATCGCCACACCGGCGTTGTTGACCAGGCCATAAAGCCCCCTGCCCCCCTTGCGCACCGTCTCGACCGCCGCGTCGATTTCCTCTTGTACCGTCACATCGAGGCGCACCGCCTGGACGTTCTCGATCGCGTTGAGCTCCGCGAGGTCTTTTTCCTTGCGCGCGCCGGCGTAAACAAAATATCCCTTCGCAGCCAGCGTCTCGGTGATATTCCTGCCGATCCCGGTACTTGCGCCGGTCACCAGGATGGCTTTGGCGTGATTTTCACCACCCGCAGAGGCTTCATCGGCGCTCGCCAGTCCGGGCATCGCCCAGGCAATTAACAAAAAAGTGGCCAGTTTGGGGAAATTTCTCATTTTCTATCCTCGTTACCGGTGTTAAGTTACGGAAACTTCGGCCAACAAGATAAGCAGATTTTCTGCATTACACAACACCGGCCCCAATAAATAAGGAACCCGCATGCGCTTATTTGGCTTCGCCTTGCTCTCGACTATTGCCCTCGCCTGTACACCCACGCCGGCCACGGATCCCGCTGTTTCCGCCGAATCCCAACTCCAGGCTGTCATCGATGAACACTGGGATTATTCGCTACGTGAAAGCCCATTGATGGCGACCCAGGCCGGTGTCGCAGATTATAACCACCGGCTCCCCGGCGCGACCGAAGCAGATGGCCAGCGTCGTCTGGCAATGGAGCAGGAATTTCTGCTCCGTCTCCAGGAACTCGATCCGGAAGCGCTCAGCGAAAACGGCCGTATCAACAAAGAACTCCTCGAATGGGTACTGGAAGATTCGATCAGTAGTTACCAACTGAATCTCTCGCGCATCCCGTTCAATACTTTTTGGGGTTTTTACATGGCTGTGCTGAGCATGACCAATGGCCTGCCAACAGCAACCGTGGATGACTACCAAGACTACATCGCCCGGTTAAACGATATCCCGCGCTATTTTTCGGAAAACATCGACAACATGCGCGCGGGCATTAGCACCGGCTTCACCTTACCGAGGATCGTAATTGACGGCATATTGCCGACCATCGAAGCGCAGGTATACGCCGAACCCGAAGAAAGCAGCTTCTTCGAGCCCTTCGGAAAATTCGGCGATGGCATTCCGGAAGCTGACCAGGCGCGCCTGCTACTGGCCGGTCGCGAGGCAATCAGGGACAGCGCGATCGCAGCATTCGCCAATCTCGTCACTTTTTTCAAAGATGAATACCTCGCTGCGGCGACCGAGACCTTAGGCGCCGAGCAACTCCCCAATGGCGAAGCCTATTACGCACACCAGATCAATGCATACGTGACCATCACCGACAAGACCTCGACCGAAATTCACAACATCGGGCTTGCCGAGGTCGCGCGCATCCGTGGGGAGATGGATGCGCTGATCGCCGAACTCGAATTCGATGGCGACTTCGCGGCGTTTACCGAATTCCTGCGTACCGATCCACAGTTTTACGCCGTCAGCGCCGAAGAGTTGTTGAAAGAAGCGGCCTATACCGCCAAACGCATCGACTACCTGATGCCCGGCTTTTTTGGCAAGCTGCCGCGACTGTCCTATGGGGTCGTGCCCGTTCCGGATGAGGTCGCTCCCAATTACACCACCGCGGCCTATGTCGGCGCGCCGATCGGCGGGACCATCGGCGGCGCCTTCTGGGTCAATACCTATGCGCTCGATCAACGGCCGTTATATGAGCTGACCGCATTGACCCTGCATGAAGCAGTCCCCGGACATCATCACCAGGGAGCAATCTCGCAGGAACTGGAAAACATGCCCGATTTTCGCCGCAACCTTTACATCAGCGCCTATGGCGAAGGCTGGGGTCTGTATTCCGAGAAGCTCGGTATCGAGATGGGCGTTTATCGTAACGCCTATGAGAATTTCGGCCGTTTGAGTTATGAAATGTGGCGCGCGTGCCGCCTGGTCATCGATACCGGCATCCATTCGCAAGGTTGGGGCCGCGAGCAGGCGCTCGATTACCTGGCCGACAATACCTCGCTGTCACGCGGCAACATCAGGGCCGAAATAGACCGCTATATCTCCTGGCCCGGTCAGGCCTTGTCCTACAAGCTCGGCGAACTCAGGATCTGGGAACTGCGCCACCGCGCCGAAGAAGCGCTGGGCGATGATTTCGACTTACGAGAATTTCACGACGTGTTACTCGGCAACGGCGCCTTACCGCTAAGCATGCTGGAGAATGTCATCGACCGTTATATTGCGAAGAAAGGGACTGAATCATGAAGCGGACCATAACGAGCAAGATCTTCCACCCGGCCTGGTTACTGGTGCTGGCGCTAAACACCGCCTGCGCCGATAGCGATGCGAAAAGAATTCATGAGGAAGCACTGGTGATCGATACCCATTCCGACTTCCTCTATCGAGCTGATCTGGATGGCAGCGCATTGACCGACGAACCACCGCTGGCGCAGACCACGATGGGCAAGCTCGAACAAGGCGGTGTCGATGCCCAGTTTTTCTCAGTCTGGATTCCGCCGGAATTCAGGGATTACGGATACGCGCGCAAAACCCTCGAACTGATCGATGATTTTTATCGCCAGATCGGCCAAACGCCTGAGCGTATCGAAATGGCGACTACCGTTGCCGATATCAAACGCATTGCCGCTTCCGGCAAGGTCGCTGCGTTGATGGGTATTGAAGGCGGGCATTCCATCGAGAACCGGCTGGAACTGTTGCGCAACTATTACCGCCTCGGCGTGAGATACATGACTCTGACCTGGTCGAACAACACCGACTGGGCCGACTCCTCAGGCGATGTCGTCAGGTCGGGTGGACTAACCGACTTCGGCGTATCCGTGGTCGAGGAAATGAACCGCATCGGCATGATGATCGATATCAGTCATGTCGCCGACACGACTTTTTACGACGTTATGCGTGCCACCAGCGCGCCGGTGATTGCATCGCATTCCTCCGTACGTGCATTTAGCGATCATAAGCGCAACATGAGTGACCAGATGATCGTGGCATTGGCAGAAAACGGTGGTGTCATCCAGATTAATTTTTTCCCGATGTTTATCGATCAGGAATTTTACGATGCCGCCATCGTCGCGCAGTATGAGGCTAAACCCGAGTTCGCGACGCTCGCCACCGAATATCTCGATGACCCGATCGGCCTGCTCGAACAGCAGTGGACATTATCTCAAAAAATCATGAGCACGCTCGAATCCCCGCCTCTGTCTGTGCTGGTCGATCATATCGATCATGTCGTCAAGCTGGTCGGACCCGATCACGTCGGGCTGGGATCCGATTTCGATGGCGTGTCGGCGCTGCCCATCGGCATGGAGCACCAAGGCAAGCTGCCCGCGTTAACCGAGGCGCTGGTCGAGAAAGGATACAGCGAGGAAGACATCAAGAAAATCCTCGGCGGCAACCTGTTGCGGGTGATGGCAGAGGTGGAGAGAGTTTCGGCGGAGATGTCCGCAAACTAAAGCAGACTCAAAGCATATCGATCATATCCCTATATGGACTGCCTTTTTTACAAGCGAGTCATGTGTCGGGACAGTGGCTCACTGAATAAGTCAATAAGCTGACACCGGCACCTGGTTCTTGCGGCGCTTGAGTCCCAAACCGGTTTAACTGTCAGGCAGTCGGGCCAAACTTCTACTATACTGAATAGAGGACACCCGTTGGTCTGGCTATTAGCGATTTCTGAGGCTGCCAGGCCAATCTTCTATTTCGGGCAAAACGACAATGAACTTAGGAAAAACAAGCCTATTTGTTATTGCGGCTTTCAGCATTGTCATGGTATCCAACAGTTTTGCGCAGGGCTACAGCCGCCGCCACGACCCTTCGCATGACGCGGCGAGGATGCATGATCAGGCTCGCGCATTGGAACGCTTGCAGGCCACCAGGAACGCCAGGGCAAAAAAAGACTATGTAGCATCTTTAGAGTCTCAACTGATAGTTATTACACATACGCCAGATTCGATAGCGCCGATCGTTATTACGCAGATCGACGACACCATGATTATCTTGTCTGCTTTATCGTCGGAAGCATTTAATGTTGCGCCGGGCATTCATGAAATCGTCGTTGCACCAAGGTCGGATCCAACCAATGGGCAAATGGTGACTATTGATGTGAAGCCTGGTGTCAAATACTACATAGGATGGCATGAATCTGAACCGGCTATTTGGAGAGAGGAAGCGAACTGAATATTTCTGACGGCGCGGGTATCAATAGAGTCAGGTACCGATGTTAGCTTATTGACTTATTTGGGATAGAGTCAGGTGCCGATGTTAGCTTATTGACTTATTTGGCGCCGGCACCTGTATCACATTCTTTTCAATGCGTTCACCAGCACTTTTGGATCCGGCCGATCGACAATAAACCGCGAGAGTTTTGAATAGCGGATAGTGCCTGCCGCGTCAATCACCAAGGCCATTGGCCAGAGTGTATCCGCGCCGTACTCTTGTTGATGATCGCCCGGCACGCTGGCGGGCATAAGCAAACCCAATTGTCTCGCCGCAATGAGCTGATCGTCCAGCCAGAAGTCGAATTCGACTTTAAAAAACTCGGCAACACGGCGAGTCGTCTCGAGGGGTTTTGGCGTGACGAATATGAGCCGGGCGCCGAGATTGATGATTGCTTTGTAATACTTGGTCAGGTCTTCGACCTGGCTGGTACAAAACGGGCACCAGTTACCGCGCACGAACAGCATGACTGCAGGAGCTCCAATCAACTGACTGGACCGGACAGGCTGGCCTTGTTCGTCTACAGCAGCGAAATCCGGCAATGACCTTCCCGGTCGAAGTAGTTTAGGGGTTCTCGGCCCGCCCTTCTTCTTGAGAAAATACCATGCGCTGGCGACAAGCAGGATGACTGCTGCACCAATAATCCAGGCGAGATTGTCCATCATATCTATCCCCCAGGAAGGTGGGTGCCGGTGTTAGCTTATTGCCTTATTTAGACGCATAGACGTAAATGCCGGTGTTCGCTGTCTCTCCAAATAAGGCAATAAGCTAACACCGGCACCCATGCATTATTTCACGGGTTTATAGCTGAATTTTGGTCCGCCAACGCTAGCTTCGTACATCAAACCACCCTTGGCTATGGTTAATATGGCCATTCCCTTGCGATAGTCACCAGTTGCCGTCGCATCTTTTTTGCCAGCGCTGGCGCCCGCGGTGGTACCGGTTGTGGTGGTCGCGGCGGATGCGCCGGCCGTTATCGCAACGGCCGAGGCTTGCGCGCCAAATTCAAAATTGCCGCTGGTGAAATTTTTGAAAGCACTTTCATCTTCAAAAAAGATCATCTGGCTGAACTTTTGTCCACCCAGCTGAAAGCCGATGGTAATTTGGGTCATCTTGGTGTCGCCAACATGAACGCCCTTGGCATAGACCTGGCCCTTGCCGTGAGCAGCACCTATACCAATACCGCCTTTGCCGATGCTCGGAAATACGGCATAACCATAGCTATTATCGAAGAAATCGCCACTCATGGCGTTTCGAAATAGCTCGACCGTGTCAGCGTACTTGTCCGCCCAGACCGGGCTGGCGATGAGAGCGCCGAGCAAAAATACTATTCCATACAAACTGGTCCTGATACGCATTGCCTTTCCCCTTGTGTCAATACCGCGTCATCTAGCGGCTT
>JAPUHG010000104.1 GCA_027297845.1 Gammaproteobacteria bacterium
CAAGGCCTGCTCAGCCACTTCGACATCGGCCGTGAAATCGCTGACCCGAATCTCCAGGTACTCGACGACCGCCGACTCCTCGGTCATAAAACGCTGCGCATTGAGATCGTAGTAAATGGTGATTTCTTCGTCGGTGGGCGACGCCAGATCCGCAAATGCACTGGCTTCGACGGTCAACCGCGAGAACTCTCTTTCCTCACCCTGCAGTTCCAGGAAGCGACGCACCTCGCTTGGTGTTACAAAGGAACTGCCGACCACGCCTTGTCGCATTTGCTGCACTTCCAGCTGGTTTCTATGATCGCGCTCGAACCCGGTTTTGGATATTCCCTGCGCGCGCAGACCCGCCAGGTAACTGTCGATCGAAAATTCCTCGCCGATCTGAAAAAACGGCATGGCTCGAATGGATTCAATGAGCATCGCATCGGACACTCGATAGCCATTGCTGCTTACCCTGTCCCTGATCAACGCATTGTTGATATAGGCATCGAGAACACTGCTGCGAATCTGCTCGAGCATCAGCGGAGATATGTCATCCTGATAGGCGGCTTCGAACTGCGAGACCCTGTCTTGCGCCGCACGCCTGACATCGACCGCCGGAATTTCTATGCCATTGACCTTGGCTGCCCAGGTCGCGCCGATATTCAGAGGATCGACGCCCCAAAAAACAAATGCCAGCGCGATGACGCCGAACAAAACGCCGGCCACCCAGCCGGTCAACTTATCTCTGATTAGTTGCAACATGTTAGATGGCCTGCTCTGTAGTCAACAATTGGGAGCCTGTCTGATTTAGGCAATTAAAAAAAAGGGCGCCAGATTCGGCGCCCGTGCATTAATGGCGGAGTGGACGGGACTCGAACCCGCGACCACCGGCGTGACAGGCCGGTATTCTAACCAACTGAACTACCACTCCGCAGCTGGTGGGTGCTGAGCGGCTCGAACCCCCGACATCCGCCGTGTAAAGGCGACGCTCTCCCAACTGAGCTAAGCACCCGTGCCCGAAAGGCGCGCTAGTTTACGGCAGTCTTCAGGCCTTTGCCAGCTTTAAATGTGGGAGCTTTGCTCGCCGGAATAAAGATGGTCGCACCGGTCTTCGGGTTACGCCCATTCCGTGCAGCGCGCTGTTTTACCTGGAACGTGCCGAAGCCCACCAAGGCAACATTGTCACCGCTAACCAGGGCGGCGGTAATCGAAGACAGGATACCTTCGACCGCTCGGCCTGCATCTGCTTTGGAAAGATTACTTGCACTTGCTACTGCTTCAATCAGTTCGCCTTTATTCATTTAGGTCACCCTGTAAAGTTAGTAAGTTGACTTTGACCAGGTACGAAATGCACCTGCCCCTCCCCAATCGGTTACCGGTCGTCGCAAAAAAATAAACCGGCAAAACTGCTATCAACAACCTGCCGATAAGCACGGCGTAGGTCACTTATAACAAGCGGCAAAAACCGCTGTCAACACAGCAACAACGGGATTTTCTGGAGCGGACGGTCGCAGGAACTAATGTGCGTGGACTTCGTCTTTGCTTTTCTTGCTCACCGGGGCGGATTTCTCTTTGCTCTCATCACCTGTCTTGTCGTCAATTGGCGATGGCGCGTGTTGCAACGCAACTTCCAGAACTTCGTCGATCCATCTTACGGGCCGAATGTCGAGTTTACCTTTAATATTGTCAGGTATCTCCGTGAGGTCCTTAGCATTTTCCTTCGGGATCAAGACTATATCTATGCCGCCTCGGTGGGCCGCAAGCAGCTTTTCCTTGAGTCCACCGATCGGAAGAACCTCCCCGCGCAGGGTGATTTCACCGGTCATGGCGACTCCCGAGCAGACCGGAATTTTGGTCAGAGCGGATACCAAAGCGGTGCACATAGCGACCCCCGCACTCGGTCCGTCCTTCGGCGTAGCCCCCTCAGGAACATGGATATGAACGTCCAGATTTCGGTGAAAATCCTCTTTTATACCGAGAATTGCCGCGCGGCTGCGCACAACGGTCATGGCGGCCTGGATTGATTCTTGCATCACCTCGCCCAGCTGGCCGGTGTGAATCAGTTTGCCCTTACCCGGAACCACCGCTGCCTCAATCGTCAACAGTTCGCCACCGGCTTCGGTCCATGCCAGACCGGTCACCTGACCGACCTGATCGATTTCTTCGGCGCGGCCATAACGAAATTGACGAACGCCGAGATATTTTTCCAGTTGCTTCGGGGTAATTCTGAACGTGTGTTTCCTCGGGCTGAGTAATTCGGCCTTGACCGCCTTGCGACAAATTTTCGCGATCTCGCGCTCCAGGTTTCTGACCCCGGCTTCACGCGTGTAATGCCTGATGATATCCAGCAAGGCATTGCTTGAAATGGTCAGCTCATCTTCGTGCAGGCCGTTTTGTTCTTTCTGTTTGGGTACCAGGTAACGACTCGCGATATGTGCCTTCTCGTCCTCGGTATAGCCGGGTAACCGGATAACTTCCATGCGATCGAGTAAGGGTGCCGGGATATTCAGCGTGTTGGCCGTGCAAACAAACATGGTTTCGGAAAGATCGAAATCGACCTCGAGATAGTGATCGACAAAGGTCGAGTTTTGCTCCGGGTCCAGTACCTCGAGCAGCGCCGATGACGGATCGCCTCGGAAATCCATCGACATTTTATCGATTTCATCCAATAAAAACAATGGGTTACGAACTTCCGCCTTGGCCATGTTCTGGATGATCTTGCCGGGCATCGAGCCTATATAGGTGCGCCTGTGACCACGGATTTCCGCTTCGTCGCGGACCCCGCCCAGTGACATGCGAACGAATTTTCGACCGGTCGCCCTGGCAATGCTCTGACCCAGTGAGGTCTTGCCCACACCCGGTGGTCCGACCAGGCAGAGGATCGGGCCTTTCAGTTTGCGGACCCGCAGTTGCACGGCCAGGTATTCGACAATGCGTTCCTTGATCTTCTCCAGTCCGTAATGATCCTCGTCCAGTATGACCTGCGCCTTATTGAGATCGCGACTGACCTTGGCACGTTTTTTCCACGGCGCTTTGAGCAGCCAGTCGATGTAATTACGCACGACGGTCGCTTCGGCAGACATCGGCGACATCAGTTTGAGTTTATTCAGCTCGGATGTCGCTTTGTCCTTGGCCTCTTTTGGCATACCTGCCTTGCCGATTTTCTTTTCCAGATCCGCCAGGTCGTTTGGCGCGTCTTCCATATCGCCCAGTTCTTTCTGAATCGCCTTCATTTGCTCATTCAGGTAGTACTCGCGCTGGCTTTTCTCCATCTGCTGCTTGACCCGCCCGCGGATGCGTTTTTCGATGAACAAGACATCGATCTCGCCATCGATCAGGCCCATCACGTGTTCCAGGCGCGACCGCACATCGATGATTTCCAGAATTTTCTGTTTTTCCGACAACTTCAACGCCATGTGCGCCGCGACCGTATCGGCCAGACGCCCGGGCTGCTCGATGCCGGCCAGTGAAGTCAGGATCTCCGGCGGTACCTTCTTATTGAGCTTGACGTATTGTTCGAACTGACTGATCACCGAGCGA
>JAPUHG010000105.1 GCA_027297845.1 Gammaproteobacteria bacterium
GTCTGGATGTTGAAACGGGAGTCGCTCATACCGGCGTCGTGGCCCTGATACGGGGTAAAAGCCTGCATCCGATGGTGGCGCTGCGCGCCGATATCGATGCGTTGCCGGTTACCGAGCAGACCGGTTTGCCCTTTGCTTCGAAGGTCCCAACAACATACAACAACCAGCAAACCGGCATCATGCACGCGTGTGGCCACGATACCCATATTGCGATTCTGATGGCGGCCGCCGAGGTCCTGACCGGCATGCAGGATAAATTATCCGGTTCGGTATTGTTGATCTTTCAGCCAGCCGAGGAGGGCCCGCCCGAAGGCGAAGAGGGTGGCGCGCGGCTGATGCTGGACGAGGGCCTGTTCGAGCGTTACCCGGTCGATGTTGCCTTCGGCTTGCATACCTGGTCTGCGCTCAATGCGGGGGTGATCGGCTACCGCAGCGGGCCAATGATGGCCAGCTATGACAACTTCAGGATTCGCGTGCAGGGCCTGCAAGCGCACGCATCGAAACCATGGGCGAGCATCGATCCGATTGTCATCGCTTCACAGATTGTTCTGGGCATCCAGACCATAGCGAGCCGTCAGGTAAACGTTACGCTGGCGCCGTCGGTCATATCGATTGGCAGTATTCACGGCGGCATCCGCATCAACATCATTCCCGACGAAGTGGAAATGCTGGGGACGATCCGCACGTTTGATGCCGAGATGCGAAAAGACATTCAGCGCAGATTGGTGACTACCGCGGAAAACATTGCCGAATCCGCCGGGACTACGGCCATTGTCGAGCTCGACTACGGGTATCCGGTTACTGTCAATGATCCGGAACTCACCATGGCGATTCTGCCCGCCTTGCGATCGATTGCCGGTGCGGACAAGGTTGTCGAAATCGATTTGATCACCGGCGCCGAGGATTTTTCCTATTTCCAACTAGAAGTTCCCGGGTTTTATTTCATGTTGGGCGCTACCCCGGCCGGTCAGGATGCGGACAGTGCGCCAACCAACCACTCACCACATTTCTTTGTTGACGAAAGCACCTTACTGGTCGGGCTGGATAGCCTGGTCGCCGTCACGTTGAAATACATGAATTTGCAGGCGCCCGATTAATAATCAGGAATCCTGAAGCAGATTTATTAGGCTGGTTTTTCTAGCGGTAAGGAAATGCTGAACGCGACGCCGCCATCTCCCGGCAGGTTTTTGGCGCTCGCCTCGCCACCGTGAAACTGAGTAATCAGGCGCACGATGAAAAGGCCGAGGCCCAGGTGCGGTATGCGGCCCTTTCCCTCGCGCTGTGAGACCATGGAGTCGAATAATTGCCCCTGTAGTTCTTCTGGCAATGGCGGTCCTGCGTTACTAACCTCGATGCAACATGATTTCACATCCTGGCTCAAGGCAATTCTTATCCAGCTGCCATCGGGTGCGAAATCCGCAGCGTTGTCTACAAGCTTATCCATCAGCTGCGCCAGCAGATCGGGAGAGGCCTCAATGACACATGACCTGTTGGCGGTCGCAACGCGGATTTCATGATGCGGGTAGGCGCTTTGGTAAGCAGCGCATATGTCCCTGATCCAGGCGGACAAGTCCAGCGATTCGATCGACGCGCCTTTGATGGATGCCTCGACTCGTGATGCTTCAGACATGGCATTAAGAATTCGTTTGAGACGATTGGACCCTTCCAGCGCCCGCCGGGTGTATTCCCGCGATTCACCGGACAGCTCTTCGTGCTCAAGATTTTCCAGGGAAGAGTGAACCACCGCCAGCGGCGTTCGCAATTCATGGGAAAGTTTACTGGCCAGCGTTTCGAGGTACTGGTGATAACCTCGCAACCGGACGAGCATCGTGGCGAAACTTCGCGACAAGTCGCCGATCTCATCGCCGGCATTGGTTCCCGGGATCGTGCCCAGGATTCGGCCATCCGCGCTGACCGCCGATTCGGCGGCATTTTTCAGCCGGCGGATACGAAATGCGAGTATCGACGCCAGGCCGAGTAGGCCAAGCGCGGCAACGCTGACCGCGATCAGGGTCAGATTCATCAGGCGTCGCAATGCGTTATTGGTAAGCGTCAGGATCGCTTCGCTGCCCTGTTCTATTACTACACTGGCGATCACCAACCCGTTTTTTTCGATTGGTGCGAAAACCGTGGCCACGGCACGGTCGCCTTCGGGTAGCAGGTTCCAGGTGCCGGCGGCCTGGCCGGATAATGCGCCTATGCTGGCTGCTTGAGGCAGGCGTCCGGCGGGCGCCGCAGTTTTTCTCTGCAGGTCACCAGTCCCGAGTATCAACTGGTAGAGGCGATCGAGCCAGGCGGAGGCATCGCCGATGTCTCGTGGCGGCGGTGTGCCGATCTCACCAAATCGGGCCAGCTCCCAGCCCTGCCAGTCACCGACTCGGAGCAACAGTCCTGGCCGGTGGTAGGGCTCAAGCGCGGCCGCCAACTCAAGTGAAGGTCTTACAATCATCCCCGGCTCGGGTCGCGTCGTGTTCATGGTGCCGAAAACGGAATTATCGCCGTCATGGTCTTTAAGTA
>JAPUHG010000106.1 GCA_027297845.1 Gammaproteobacteria bacterium
TGAATCAACATCCGCGCAACCGCATAGACCGCGGTGGGCCCGGTGGTCGTCCAGCGATACAAAATGCCGACAACGATGGCGACCGGCAGTAAAGCCCAGATCAGTCCGGGAATCGTAATGGCTTGAACCGATGTATTCACGGGCTATGACGTCCTAGCGAAAACCGCCGCCATGCGCGCCAGGCTGTCCGCAGACCACACGTCCGATGTCTCGTAGTACTCCTCGACGGCCGGAATTTCCGGTGGAAGTACGACCCAGGATTGCCTGGATGCAGTGAATATGTGGATGTCGGGCGGAAGACGATCGGGTTCATCGAGGGTCCCGACGCGGACGCAATGGATCGCGTCGCTGGAGTAGTTGCTCCAGACCGCGACATGACATTCGGGACAGCGGGAAATTCTCTGGCCATTGCCGCTATCGGATGGTGTATCGATGATCTCGACTTCACCGGTCATCACCGCAACTCGGTCGGCCTCGATCATCGCATTTATTACAAAAGCGCTTCCCGTTTCACGTTGGCACCAGCGGCAGTGACAGCAATGCACGATCAAAGGGTTTGATGTCATGCGATAGCGCACCTGGCGACAAGTGCAGCCACCGTCGTAGGTAATCGCTTCAGTGGTGTTCATAGAGAGGTTCTCGTTGTGTTGTGCGTGTGTCTCTCGATTGGTCAATCGTCTTGACTTTCTTATCCATTACCGCCTGCATCTGCAACCGCCTTCTGAAACCGCGGATGTCGGCGCAGCGTCCGAAAAGCCGGCTCAAATTCGGTTCGGACCGGTCCGAATCCGGATGGTTTTTCCAGATAAAGTTCGATCATATCGAGTGCCTGCTCATCCAAACCCGCAAGCGCCAGGCCCTTGGCAATCTCAACCCGCAGATATCCCGCTGCGAACACATCGTTGGGTAATGCCTCGACAGATTTATCGCAAGCCGCCTCGGCATTTTCGACCATCCCCAGCCCGCCATAGACCACACACAAGGACCGATAGGCGCGAGGATCACCAGGATGTTGATCGCGCCAGGTCTCCAGCCACACACGCGAAGCGTCCAGTTCGCGCTTCGCAGCAGCAGCATTACCGCTGTAAAGATATGTCAGACCCCGCTGCCGCTCCGGGGGAAGAATACTAAATTTCGTTTCTGTGAACTCATCAAAATCTGCATAGCCGAGCGCTGAAACATAATTTTCACGAACGTTTTCGATCCACCAACCGACGAACTCATAAATGACATCGAAGGATCCATGTCGATCGAACAAATCGAGCGCGCTTTCAAAATCCCGTTTTTTTTCAATAAGAAGCTTGGACTGAATGTTATTGCCGTAAACAGAGGTCGGATCCATTAACAGGCCTGCGCGCAGCGATTCGGCCGCCTCTTGCCAGTTGTTGATGAGTGTGTGGGTCTCTGCTATCGAAAAAAACGTGCCCGGTTGCCGCGGATCCAGTTCAAGTACTTTTTGCGAAGCCGAGAAAAATGCATCGAAATTTCCCAGTCGGCGATTGATGAAGGCGACCAGCGACAAGACCTCGGTATCGCCCGATGCCACCTCAATGGCTCGCTCCATTGCCTGCAGCGCTTTGTCGTAGTTGCGGAAACCCCAGTAGTGGTAATAGCCCTCGGCGATATCGAGACCAACCAGATCGGAGTCAATCTCCCGGCCCCGGGCGATTGCTTCCCAGGCCAGATCGCGCAAGGCAGGGTCGGGGTCCACAAACCAGTACATACGCAGATAGGCAGTGGCCAGACTAGCCCATGCCGCGGCGAATTGCGGATCGCGTTCCAGTGCAAACCGCAACTCGTCGATCGCTTTCTGTCGGTGGTCCGGGTCAAGCGTATTTAAGCCTACCCGCGCCCTGAGGAAGGCCTCGTACGCTCTCAGGTCACTGGTCATCTGCTGGTTGAGTTGTCTCTCTTCCTGCGGGCTTAATGTCGCGCGCAATGCCGACGCAATGTTGCGCGCGATCTCGGATTGAATATCAAGAAGGTTATCGACCGTCAGCTCGCGATCATAAGTTTCGGCCCACAGGTGCTGGTCGGTGTCAGCTTTTATCAATTGCGCAAAAATGCGAATCTGGTCGCCGGATCGTTGCACGCCACCTTCCAGAATATGGGCAACACCCAACTCATCGGCAATTACAGGGATTTTTTTCGTCGTGTCACGGTAGCCCATCACCGACGTGCGGGAGATGACTTTAAGCGAGCCAATCTTGGTCAGTTGGGTCAGCAGCTCATCGTGGATACCATCGACGAAGTAAGCGTCGGCCTGGTTTGCGCTCCGGTTGACAAACGGCAAGACCGCTATCGAATGGCTGCTCTCGATTGCGGCGCTGGTATTGTCCGGTTCCCGATCAAGACTCCCGGAAAAATTCACGAATAAAGAGACACCGAGTGCGACAACCAACGCCCCGATGATTGCCTTGTCTAACTGTCGGCCGGTTCGGTGGGTGATGGACGCTCCTGGCGGGATATCTTTTTCGCGCTTGAGGCCTTCCGGAGTCAACTCGTATGCCCAGGCAAAAAGTAGCGCCACAGGCAGGCCGATTCCAATAAGCAGGAGTACAAATTTGTCGACCCATTCGGGCAGGGAAAGGATCGGCACGACGATATCGACGACCTGCAAAAGCAACCAGGCTACAACGATGTAAGCAATCGCAACCCGGATGACATTACGGCGCTTCAGTTCAGAAAGGAATCCAGCCATATTGGCGGCAATACTAGCGCAGATTTCCCACCCTGACTTACGTAAAAATCAATCGGATATTTGCCATGCATTGAAACTCCCCGAGGGCCGGCCGTTCGCCGACAACAAGTTGGTCGGTTTCTAAAGTTCAAACCTGAAGCCAACAAACGCCGATCTGTTTTTGCCGGGCCGGAAACCGGCTGGCCGCAGCGCCGCGACATATCCTTCGTCCAGCAAGTTTTCCACCCGTAGGAAAAGGTCTAGCGTCGGGGTCAGTTCATAGTCTGCGGAAACGTCGAGCACCCACCGCGAATCCGTGCCCTCGTCGGCTATGATCGGCCCGCTACCAGCCAGGGCGCGGGTTTCGTCCTGGTAACCGGCTCTCATGTGCAGCCCGAATTTGTTGCCAACCAGACCGATGGCCAGTTGCCCCTGGTTCTTGGGAATGTA
>JAPUHG010000107.1 GCA_027297845.1 Gammaproteobacteria bacterium
ACGACAAGTTTATACTTGATTTTGGTGTCGATCAATCCAACACCATCGCGGGCAGCAGCGTGCAGCCCTTTGAAAACAATTTCCCGCTGGCCTCCGGTAGTGCCGACGACTTTGTCGCGACCTGGGCCGGTGCGACCTACCGGGCAGAATTCTGGTCGGCGACCGGGCGGGTTGAATATCGTAATGCCGATAGTGGGGAGCGCTTTGGGATACTCGCCGGCCTCTATCGGGAAGAAACTGCAGGTCATGGATTCTCGGCAGGCCTCCAGATTTTTGGCGACAAGCCGGCCGCCGGTGGACGTACGACCTTGAGCGATCTGCGATTGAACTGGGCTTTCCGGCCCGATATGAGCCGCTGGATCCTGTTCGATCGACTCGACCTGATCTACGAAGAACAACACCTGGGCAACCTCGATCAGCGCAGCTGGAAAGTCGTCAACAATTTAAATGCCAACTGGAAGCCGACGCTGGATACTCAGTTCTCATTCCAGTATGGCGTGAAATACGTGCGCAGTAATTACTCGGATACCAAGTACACAGGTTTTACCGATTTGTTTGGTCTTGATATGCGTCGCGATATTGATTCGGAATGGGACTGGGGCTTGCATGCGAGCGCCTTGCATTCGTGGGAATCGAAGGTCATAAAATATGGTCTCGGCGTCGATGTCGGTCATATGGTCGCTAAGAATGCCTGGCTAAGCATCGGTTACAACCTGGTTGGCTTCCACGACTCGGATTTCTCCGCGGCTCGTTACACGGCACAGGGGCCATTCATCAAATTCCGCATAAAGCTCGATCAGGATTCGCTGAAGGACTGGTTCAAGCAGGGGCTCAAGCAAGCCGCCACCGGCTTGCGCTAAGCTATTTGAATAGCCATCATTCCATCGACGATTATCTTTAAACAGATATTTCGCCGGGAAATTCCACTGGTCAAAATTATCGAGCGATGCTTGGATTCGCTCAGGAACTTATGCAAGAACTTGAAGACATCTTTGCAGCCGATGGTCCCTTGGCCGACGCCATCGATGGCTATACGCCCAGACCGGTACAGCAGGAGATGGCGACGGCGGTCAGCGATGCATTGTCATCCCGCGCACGGCTGCTGGTCGAAGCGGGTACGGGTACCGGCAAGACTTTCGCTTACCTGGTCCCGGCACTGCTCTCCGGCATCCGCGTGATTATTTCGACCGGCACCCGCAATCTGCAAGATCAGCTGTTTCACAAAGACATGCCCGAGCTGTCACGCGCGCTGGGCCGGCCGGTCAAGGTAGCCATACTGAAAGGCAGATCGAACTACCTTTGTCATCACCGTTTGTCCCTGACCGAGGACATGAAAGGCAAATCCGGCCGCCACCTGCAACAGATCAGGGCCTGGGCGTTGAGCACGCAAAGCGGGGACATCGCCGAGTTGTCCGACTTGCCGGAGCAATCGCCGGTGTGGCCGCAGGTGACCTCGACCAGTGAGAACTGCCTCGGCCAGGAATGCCCGGTTTACGCCAGCTGTTTTGTCGTCCGGGCCCGGCGCGAAGCGATGGATGCGGATATCGTTATCGTCAATCACCATCTGCTGTTGGCCGACATGGCGTTGAAAGAAGAGGGCTTTGGTGAATTATTGCCAGGCGTCGATGCCGTCGTGGTGGACGAGGCGCATCAATTGCCAAAAATTGCCGGCCAGTTTTTCGGTCTCAGCGTCGGCAGCAGGCAGCTGGAATACATTGCCCGCGATACCCGTGCTGAATTACTGGCGGCGGTGATTCATGATGCTGAAACCGAAAACCTGCTGGATGGCTTACCGGCGCGTCTTGCCGATCTGCGACTGACTTTGCAAAAAGGGCGGACCGATTACGAGAACCTGGATACCAACAGCGAACTGGCGTTGCAACGACTCGATGACTACCTGGGCCAGTTGATTTCCCGACTCGATGAGATCGCAGAAAAATCACCGGGTCTGGCGCAATGTTTCCAGAGGTTCCTGGTCTCGCTCGAGCGCATAGAGACCATACGCAAAAGCGATGAAAAAGGGCTGCGCTGGCTGGAAACCGGGCACCGGGGTTTCAGCCTGAACCTGACCCCGTTCGATGTTTCCGAAAGCCTCGGGCGTTTCGTGAATACCCTGGATTGTGGGTGGATTTTTACCTCGGCCACACTGGCGGTCGGCGATGATTTTTCTCACCTTGAGAGCAGGCTGGGGCTGGAGGAGGCCGCTGCTCTAAAGTTGGAAAGCCCATTCGATTATCAGCACAATTCTATGATTTTTATACCAAAAGGACTTCCAGTTCCGTCCGATCCACAATTCACGGCGCAGTTGGTGGAGGCATGCCTGCCGCTGATCGATGCCTGCCGTGGCGGGGTCTTTTTCCTGTTTACCAGCCATCGCGCATTGCGCGAGGCAGAAGCCCTGCTCAAGGAGCGTTGGGGAGAAAACCCTGAGCGACCGCTACTCGTCCAGGGCCAGATGCCGCGTAATTTGTTGCTGCAGGAGTTCAGACGCCTGGGCAACGCGGTGTTGCTGGGTGCGGCCAGTTTCTGGGAGGGCGTGGATGTGCGCGGGCCGGCGTTAGGCCTGGTCATCATCGACAAGCTGCCGTTTGCTTCGCCTGCTGATCCGCTGACCCGGGCACGGATAGCGGCGATCACGGAATCAGGCGGCAACGCATTTTCCGAACACCAGTTGCCAGAGGCGGTGCTCGCGTTAAAGCAAGGGGTCGGCCGGTTGATTCGCTCGGAGACGGATACCGGTGTCGTGGTGCTCGGCGATCCGCGGCTGCAAAGCAAATCCTACGGCAAACTGTTTTTTAGAAGTCTGCCTGACATGCCGATAACGCAGGATGTGCAACAGGCGACTGAATTATTGGCGGGTGGAGAAGCCGGGGCATGAAAATTCTTGCACTCGATACGGCGACGGAAGCCTGTTCGGCGGCCTTGTTGATCGATGGTCAACTCACCGATCGCTACGTGGTCGAGCCACGCCGCCACAACGAGTTGATTCTGCCCATGATTGACGAATTATTGTCTGCCGCGGGGATCCCGTTAAAGGAGCTTGATTATCTTGCGTTCGGCCGTGGGCCGGGTGCATTTACCGGGTTGCGAATTGCGGCCGGCGTGGTGCAGGGTCTCGCGCTGAGCCACGATATCCCAGTGTTTGCGGTATCTGACCTCGCGGCCAGCGCGCTGCGAGCTGGCAAAAAACATGGCTGGGAAAAGATGCTGGTGTTGATCGATGCGCGCATGCAAGAGGTCTATCAAGGCGGGTACCGGGTGTCATCCGAACAAGATCGAGTCGAGTTGCAGGGCCGGGAATCGGTGATACCGCCGGCACAGGTCGAACTCCCGGATGAGGAGGGCTGGTACGGAGTGGGCAGCGGTTTTTTGGTCTATCCGGTTGAGCTTGCCGACACCCGCAAAAAACTTGCTGGCGAAGATACCGATTGCCTTCCGCGAGCCAGGGAAATAGCCCTGCTTGCAGTGACGATGGCTGCTCATCAGGAGCCGCTGAAGCCCGAGCAGGCCTTGCCTGTTTATTTGCGAGACAAGGTTACTGATAAATAGCGGAACTGTGCGTATTCTTCGATGCCTGAGTTTTACGAACCGGGCCAACAAGGAGTTGGCAATCGTGTGCAATCCAGGTGGAGGGCTGTGGTGAGTCGAAGAATGGTGAACCTGGCGGGGTTTCTGGCCTGCGCCGCGATGATGGCTTTTGCGCTTTACAGCCAGCATGTCGATGGCCTGGATCCATGCCCCTTGTGTATTTTCCAGCGGGTCGCGGTGATTGGTCTCGGCGTGATTTTTTTGCTGGTTGCGCTCCACGATCCGGAGCGCCTGGGTGGAAGAATTTATGCCGCGTTGATGGCTGTTGTCGCAACAAGTGGCATGGCGGTGTCCGGCAGACACCTTTGGCTGCAAAGTTTGCCACCCGACCAGGTGCCATCCTGTGGCCCTGACTTGGATTACATGCTCGATGTGTTTCCGCTTGCAGAAGTGCTATCAATGATCTTCAAAGGTTCGGGCGAATGCGCTGAAGTGCATTGGACCTTGCTTGGTCTGAGTTTGCCCGCCTGGGTGCTGCTTTCACTGTTAGTCCTGGGTACTGCCGGTACGTGGAATAACTGGCGGCGACGACCGGACAGTGCTTGGTGAGAGGCGGTAAATACTGATGTAATTGTTGCGGCATTAAGAGAAAATGCCGCCCGTCGCGTACGGAAAGGGCCGTTCGGGGCTTTCTTGCAGAGGAAAAATTGGTGACCAGACGTTTTGTG
>JAPUHG010000108.1 GCA_027297845.1 Gammaproteobacteria bacterium
CTCTACGCGACCAACTACTTACCCAATTGCACTAATTTTTTTGATGTGGTCGTTGAGCATTTCCTGTGCACCGCTATCGATGACCGGGCCGATATCGGTGGACAGGAAAGCAGGATTGCCGATGGTCAATTCCTTCATATAGCCAGCCAGTAACTCGATAACCCGCGGCGCGATTTCCTCCTGCAGGCAAAGCACTCTTAACGCGGAACATCTTTGCCCGGCGCTGTTGAATGCTGACCGGGCGACATCCTTGACCACTTGCTCCGGCAAAGCCGAGCTGTCCACGATCATCGTGTTCTGACCACCGGTTTCGGCGATCAGAACGGCGATCGGCCCATCACGATCGGCCAGGCTGCGATTGATTCTCTGCGCGGTCGCCATGGAACCGGTAAAAGCCACACCGGCGACCCGTGGGTCACTGACCGCCGCGGCGCCGATAACGGCGCCATGACCGGGTAAAAAGTGCAAAACGTCGCCGGGAACACCGGCCTCGTGCATCAGGGAAACGGCCCTGGCGGCGACCAGTGATGTTTGCGCTGCCGGCTTGGCGAGCACTGTATTTCCGGCAGCCAATGCGGCGGCCACCTGGCCGGTAAAAATGGCCAGCGGGAAATTCCAGGGGCTGATGCAGACAAAGACGCCGCGACCATGCAGTTGCAGGTGGTTGCTCTCGCCAGTCGGCCCGGGCAATGGCGTGGCCTGGGAAAAATCACTCCTCGCGCAGGCCGCATAGTAGCGAAGAAAATCGACTGCTTCGCGTAGCTCGGCAACGCTATCCGGCACACTCTTGCCGGCTTCGCGGACACAAATAGCAAGAATTTCACCGGCGTTTGCTTCAAACAGATCCGCAGCACGCGACAAACAATCGGCGCGCTCACCGGCCGGAGTCCGGTCCCACCCCGGGTAGGCCTGGCACGCGGTATCCAACGCCTGTACGACCTGGTCCGCGCTGGCATACTCGACCTGCCCAACTCGCAGCTTGCTGTCCGCTGGGAAAAAGACCTCCTGTTTTTCCCCGGTCAATCGCGTTCCACCAACGACGGGACCGGCTTGCCACTCGTGCCCCGCCGCCGCACTCATTTCAGCAGCCAGCGTTTCGAGTTGCGCGTGGTCGGCGAAATTAACGCCCTTCGAATTTTTCCGCTCCGCTCCGTAGAGGCCAGCCGGCAAATGAATTCTCGAATGCGGGATCGATTCAAGCTGTTCAACTTCACGCACCGGGTCGGCGACGATTTCTGCGATCGGCTCTTTCTCATCGACGATGCGATTGACGAAGGAACTATTGGCGCCATTTTCGAGCAGCCGACGAACCAGGTACGGCAGCAGGTCTTCGTGTTTGCCGACCGGCGCATACACCCGGCAAGGCACGTTCAGTTTGTCCTTGCCGACCACTTCGTCATAAAGCTCCTCGCCCATGCCATGCAAGCGCTGAAACTCAAAACTGTCGCTGGTATTCGCAGCACCGTCTTCGGTAGCCATCAAAATGACACTAGCAACAGTGTGCGCGTTGTGCGTGGCGAACTGGGGGTAGATCACATCCCTTGCCGCGAGCAGATCGCGGGCACAGGCCAGATAAGATACATCGGTGCTCGGCTTGCGCGTATACACGGGGTAACCGGCCAACCCGTTTTCCTGCGCCAGCTTTATCTCGGTATCCCAGTAAGCTCCTTTGACCAGGCGCACGGGAATCTTTCTGCCACAGTCCCTGGCCAGGCCGATCAGCCATTCGATCTGTTTGCGCGCGCGTTTTTGGTATGACTGCAGGGCGAGGCCCAGGCCCTCCCAGCCAGCCAGCGTCGGTGAGCGGTATACCGCGGCAAACACTTCCATGGAAATTTCCAGCCGATCTGCTTCCTCGGCATCGATGGTCAACGCGATTTGCGCGGCCTTGGCCTGCTCGGCCAGCGCCAGCAACCGGGGGGTCAGTTCATCCAGCGCCCGTGTTCGTTGAGAATACTCATAACGTGGAAATAGCGCCGATAACTTGACGGATATGCTTGGCGCTTCGTTGATACCGGCGCCATTGGCCAGGCTTTCTCCGATCTCCTTGATGCCCTGGCTGTAGGCCTCCAGGTAGCGCAAAGCGTCATCTTCGGTCAGCGCCGCCTCACCCAGCATGTCGAAGGAGTGCCTGTAGACCTTGTTTTCACCCGTAACCGAGCGCTTCAACGCCGCACGTATATGGCGGCCCATGACAAACTGGTGACCCATGATGCGCATCGCCTGGCGCATAGCTGTCCTGACGACTGGCTCGCCCAGCCGGCCGGCGATACGTGCCAGGTACCCGGCCGGGTTCTCCATCGCCTCGTGGTCCGGTTTGATAATGTGACCAGTCAGCATCAGCCCCCAGGTCGATGCATTGACGAATACGGAGTCGCTGGTACCGAGATGGTCTTTCCAGTTGCCTGCCGAGATCTTGTCGGCAATCAGCCGATCCGCGGTTTCGGCATCGGGAATCCGTAACAGCGCCTCGGCCAGGCACATCAGTACGACGCCTTCTTGTGAAGACAGATC
>JAPUHG010000109.1 GCA_027297845.1 Gammaproteobacteria bacterium
GAATGGCGACGAAGTAACCCTTACACAGTTACTGCAGCCAGGACCGATTGTTTTGTATTTCTATCCCGCAGACTTCACCCCGGGGTGTACCAGGGAGGCCTGTGAGATTCGCGACATTTATGACGACATTCTGTCTGTAGGTCTTCGGGTGGTCGGCGTAAGCCCGCAAGATGAGCGAAGCCATGTCAAGTTCAAAGAGCAACATAATCTGCCGTTCACGCTGATTTGCGATCCGAACAAGATAGCGGTCAAAATGTATGACGTCGATGGACCGTTCGGAATAGGTGTGACAAGGGTGACCTACCTGGTCTCCCAGGGCCAGAAAATCCAGGACGCATTAAAGGCTGACGTCAAGATCGACAAGCATAAGGCATTCATAGAAAAGGCCATTATCCTGCGAGAATCCGCAGGATTGAAAGTTGCAAAACCGCCCGAGTAGTCGCGGGATCACTCACCCGAAATCGTCAGAATCACCTTCCGTTGGTGCGGCGCGCAGCGATGTTCCCAGAGAAAAATGCCCTGCCAGGTACCCAGCGCGCATTGGCCATTGCTCACCGGCACCTGCAGGTCGGTCTGCGTAAGAACACTGCGGACATGCGACGGCATGTCATCCGGCCCTTCCGCAGTATGCGTGAACATCGGATCGCCGTCCGGCACCTGACGCGACATAAAGGCCTCCAGGTCCCGCATGACGGCAGGATCGGCGTTCTCGGTAATCATCAGAGATGCACTGGTGTGGCGAATGAAAACGTGACAAATACCCGTGCTGATGCCCGCAGCCCGAACGGCCTGCTGGACTTGCCGGCTCAGGTCATAGGTGCCCCTGCCCCGCGTTGAAATATTGATTTCTTCCTGCTTGATCATGGAAAACTGTTGACCGCACCGGGGATCGACTATTCGGTCATTTTGACGCCCTCAAAACCTTCTGCCACAGGCCCACCCGTATAGGGCTCACCGAAACGCAGTCGAATCGTCTTGGTCTTGCCAAACCAGGGAATCGAAATGATGTAAATGTTGTCGTATTCATACTCCGCAATCGGTGGCACCTTCTTGCTGGCACCGAGATCCGCCATCAGCGTTGGCAAGGTGTCGCTGTGACCAACCACGAGGATGATCTTGCCTTTGTGATTCTTGAGAATGGTATTCAGCACCGCGTCGTTGTCAGACGGATCGTAAATATTGACCGGCAAATCCAGCGCGTCGGCTACCGGTTGTGCGGTTTCCCGGGTGCGACGATACGGGGTGGAATAGATTGCATCGACGCCGGCGACGACATCGGCATCAACCAGTTGGCGTGCAAGCTCCGTGGCACGCCGCTGCCCAGCCAGGCTCAGTCCCGGATCATCCGCAGAAGGGCCGGCTTTTTCCGCATGGCGCACAAAAATCATGGTCGTCGTCGCCTGCGACTCGAAGAACCACGCGAGTCCGATCGCAATAGCAGTGTAGATGACGATGGCCTGAATGCGCCGGCGCCGGCGCCGGTGGCGGCGGTCTTTTTCTGTCTTTCCGTTTGCCATGAGGCGCGAGCTTACGGTTTTTTGCGGGTTTTGACTATGCTTTAGTCAGCCGACTCCCGGCTATTATCCGGACCCACCACGCGAAATTCGCCTTCAATCACCTCGCCGTCGGCAGCTGGCCCACCTTTTTGATTCACATGGCTTTTTCGGGCGGCACCGACCTTCCGCTGCAGCCACCAGACGCGCACGCCGATGATTGCCGCCAGCACCATTACCGCGCGTGCCATGGCGACCAGGGCGAAGACCCCGAGCACGAACACCACGGCAATCACAATCGCGCCAACGACGACCACGAGCGCGTTGGCCAGTGGGTTTCCTGGCGGAAACTGCCTGTGTTTGAATTCCTGCGTCACGTCTCTCTCTTATTTGTTCCTGCGGCTATAGAACCCTTCGAACCAGGGCACCCAGGTACTGCCGCCGTCGTTCGATTGTTCAAAGTATTGTCGAACCCGCCCGTCAGGCAACGGCGTCCACAGCGCGCGAAACGGCGCGGTCGTCCCATTGCCGACATAGTGAATATAGCCTTGCATAGCCATGCCGTCATCTTTCAGGCCACCGCGAATAATAATCTGGCTGCCACCCTCGGCGTTCCAGATCTGTACCCATTCATCATTTGCCTTGTCGAGGTAATTGACGCTCATGCCCGTACCGCCACTGGCACTGGTCCAGTGCTCGGTCAGCGCGCAACCCCGTTCTATGGGTTCGATTATGTTAGAGCCAGCCGGTGTGCCATTGGCAAGGTGTACATCCCACTCGCCAACCCAGAAATCGAAATCCTGGAATCCTGCCTGCTGAGCACAGGGATACGCCTGCACCGACATCGTCCTGACGAGTTCGTCATAGTCTTTGCTTCCCGCCAACGAGTGGATGAGCGGATCGTTGGTCAACACACCAACGGCCGTGAATCCTGTATCGAACAGCTTCTGCAATTCAGTCGTGGCGCCATCCGGATCATCGCCGGCAATAAGGATGCGCGCCTTTTCCATCCCTAGCCGGATGGGGGACAGGCCGTACCCGGCTGCTTTATCCAGGGACTCTTTGGCGACTTCCAGCTGCTGCGCATTGCGGGCATTTCTCGCGAGCTGCAACCAGTCCTGCGCGTCTTCGCTGCCGGAGTCTTCCAGGCCTGCATACGCGGCCGCGAAATCCTGCAAATCTGCGGCTACTGACTCGAAATAGATGTAAGGGCCGGCCGCAACCGCCAGCAGGACGATGACGATCGTTGAAATTATTGGGGATTTCACTGTTTTCTCTTGATTGGTCGGGTAACTAACCATGTCGATTTTACCTCAGACCCTGTGGATCGAATATCGTTCGAGCATGTTTCAA
>JAPUHG010000011.1 GCA_027297845.1 Gammaproteobacteria bacterium
CGGAAAAAACTGTGGTCTTTGTGGCGCGCCATCCGCTCTTTTAGCGATTATCTGAAAAGTTATCGTTTTGACCTGGGCATCGACGCGCAAGGTTTGTTAAAAAGTGCGTTTCTATTGAGGCTTTCAGGAGCCGCGCATCGGATCGGCCTGCAATCGAAAGAGCGCTCACACTGGCTGCTGGACGAGACGGTGGTCGCCAACCCTGACAACAGCCGGATCAGTTCGGAGTATCTGAGCCTGGCCAACGCGCTCGGCCTGGTCACGGCATCTTTCGAGCCGCTACTGGAACTTGATGGTGGGCAGCGCGCGGCAAAGAACCTGTTACTGGACAGCCTCAAGGTTGCCGGCCCGTACATTACTCTGTGCCCGTTTACGACCCGGCCGCAAAAGCATTGGCCGGAAGCATACTGGGCGGAGCTCGCGTCGGCCTTGTGTCAACGGTCGGGGCGGTCCGTGCTATTACTCGGTGCTAAGGCGGACGCAGCCGCGGCCGGCCGCATCGCAGAGCTGGCGGGCGAAAGCGGGGCCGGGAAGCTGTTGAACCTGGCGGGTAGTACCACGATTGTCCAGGCCGAGACGCTGATCGCCGGCAGCGATCTGGTCGTCGCGGTCGATACCGGCCTGGGACACATGGGGATCGCGTTCGACCGGCCGACCGTCATGTTGTTCGGTTCGACCCTGCCGTATACCGTAACGACAAGGGACAATGTCGATATTCTCCATTACGACATCCATTGTTCACCTTGCCGAAGACGACCGACTTGCAACGGGGCGTACACTTGCATGAAAAACCTGGGGGTAAAAGATGTCATGACGCATTGTCAGGAACTGGTGCCTGAACTCGCCGGTGGGAAACCATGAAAGTTCTGCACGTAGAAACCGGTCAGAATCTGTGGGGCGGGGCACAGCAAGTGCTTTACCTGATCCAGGGTCTGGGTCGGTTGGGCGTCAGCAATGTGCTGGCCTGTACCGAGGGCGGCGCGGTCTCGGAAAATGCGCCAAATGACTGCCTGGTCGTTGCGATGCCGATGGCCGGCGATCTGGATCTGGCTTTTATCGGCAGACTCAGAAAGATCATAAAATCGGAACGCCCCGACCTGGTTCACGTTCACAGCCGGCGTGGCGCCGACCCGCTGGCCGCGATTGCCGCTCGCTTGCGTAGGGTACCGGTCGTCGTATCGCGGCGGGTCGATAATGCGGAGCAGCCCTGGGTGGCGCGTCTGAAATACCGTCTGTATAAAAAAGTGATCACCGTCGCCGGCGGTATTTCCGAGGTATTGCTGGCTGAAGGCGTGTCCGCTGATCGCTTGAGATTGGTCCACAGCGGTGTCGACCGGCGCAGGTTCAAACCGGATCCGGATCGCGACTGGATGGCGGCGAATCTCGGCATCGAAAAGAACACGATAATCATCGCCATGGTCGCGCAATATATTCATCGCAAGGGTCACCGGATCATGCTGGACGCCCTGCCATCGGTGCTGGAAAAGTACCCCGATCTGCAGGTGCTTTGCTGTGGTAGTGGCCCAAACGAAGATGCCTTGGCGGTGCTGATCGGAAGGCGAGGCCTGGCGGATCAGGTTCGCATGCTGGGTTTTCGCGACGACCTGGAGAAAATACTGCCTTGTTGCACGATGGCGTTGCATCCGGCGCTGACCGAAGGGATTTGTGGCGCGGCGTTGCAGGCGCAAAGCTGTGGCGTGCCGGTCATTGCCAGTCGTGTGGGGGGCTTGCCCGAAGCGGTGGCCGAGGATGTCAGCGGTCTGCTGGTTGACCCCGGGGATGTGGAACAACTGAGCCAGGCGATGTTGCGCCTGCTCGATGACGATGCGCTACGGCAAAGTCTCGGCGACGCCGGACCTGGGCATGTGGCGGGCCGATTTTCGATTTCCGCGATGGTGCAGGGTAATCTCGAGGTTTACAAGGAAGTGCTGAATCGTCATTGATTCAGACTAAAGACGAAGGACGACTATGTATAACGACGAAAAGCTTTATGAACTGGCTGAGAAAGTCGGCCAGCATTTAAAAAGCAGTGGGCGCAAACTGACGGTCGCGGAATCCTGCACCGGCGGCTGGATTGCCAAGGCCATCACCGATGTACCCGGCAGCTCACAATGGTTTGAATACGGTTTCTCCGTGTATGCCGATATTGCCAAGCGCGACCTGCTGGGGGTAACCCTTTCGACCCTGGAAGAAGAGGGCGCGGTCAGCCAGCCTATCGTTACTGAAATGGCCAAAGGCGCGCTGGAGAGATCAAAGGCGGATATTGCCGTGGCCGTCAGCGGCATCGCCGGACCCGATGCTGATCCAGGCGGCAAGGCCGTTGGCACGGTCTGGATCTGCTGGTCGTGGCGGCATGGCCGGGCGGTGGAATCTAACGCCAGGATCAAGTTTTTCGAGGGCGATCGAGAGCAGATTCGCCGCTATTCGGTCGGCAACGCGTTAAAAGGCGTGCTCGAGCTATGATGCGCTCCCGGTGAGCGAACCCGTACGCCGTTTATTCTTCGCCCTTTGGCCAGACGAGGCCGTGAACGCGCAGCTGACTGATGCTACCGAGTCCGCTCGGCGGCAACTCGGTGAAGCCGGCGCACGCCTGGTCGCTACCGCCAATATCCATATCACGCTGGCTTTTCTCGGTAATCTGGCCGAGGAGCGTTATCGGTGCGTGATCAAAGCTGCCGGTCGGGTCCAGGCGAGCAGTTTTGCTTTGCTCCTCGATCGGTGGGGGTTTTTCCGGCGGGCGCAGGTGGGCTACCTGGCGCCGTCCAGGATTCCCGGTGAACTCGAGCACCTGGTGGGACGTTTGTGGGAGGAGGCCGAATCCTGCGGCCTGAAGCCGGATCATCGGCCCTACCAGCCACACCTGACGTTTGCGCGCAAAGTCACTGCACGACTGGATTTTCCGCCGCCCGAGAGCGTTCTTTGGAAGCCAGTGGATTTCGTCCTGGTGTCGTCGGTGACCCACGCCAGCGGGGCCGCGTACCGTGTTCTGAAGCGTTGGCCGCTGGCCAACGGCAAGCTCGATCACGGCCCGGAATATAGCGCCTGATATACCGATAAAAGCGGGCTGTGTAGCGGCTCATAATGTGGAATAATGGGTCCTTTCCCGGGTCACTTCTGCATCCTGGGAGACAACACGACAGGTGACTAATGGACGACAACAGGAAGAAGGCCCTGGCCGCGGCACTCGGGCAAATCGAGAAACAATTTGGCAAGGGAGCGGTCATGCGTCTCGGCGACGCGGGTGCGGTGCGGGATATTGAAGTCGTATCAACCGGTTCTCTCGCATTGGATGTCGCGCTGGGAATCGGCGGCGTTCCCAGAGGACGGGTCGTTGAGGTCTATGGCCCGGAAGCGTCCGGTAAAACGACGCTGGCGCTGCAAATCGTCGCCGAATGCCAGAAACTCGGTGGCACAGCAGCCTTCGTGGACGCCGAGCATGCACTGGACCCTATTTACGCTGGCCATATCGGCGTCAATGTCGATGAATTGCTGATTTCGCAGCCCGATACGGGTGAGCAGGCGCTGGAAATCACCGACATGCTGGTGCGATCGGGTGCGGTGGACATCGTCGTCATTGACTCGGTCGCCGCGTTGACCCCAAAGGCCGAGATCGAAGGTGACATGGGCGATCATCACGTCGGACTGCAGGCACGCCTGATGTCGCAGGCATTGCGCAAGCTGGCCGGCAACATCAGTCGCTCAAACACGATAGTCCTTTTCATTAACCAGATTCGCATGAAAATCGGCGTCATGTTCGGTAGCCCCGAAACGACGACCGGCGGTAACGCGCTGAAATTCTATGCGTCGGTTCGCCTCGATATCCGCCGCATCGGTGCGATCAAGAAGGGCGACGAAATCATCGGCAACGAGACCCGAGTCAAGGTCGTCAAGAACAAGGTATCGCCACCATTTCGGACTGCCGAGTTCGAGATCCATTATGGCAAGGGAATCTCCCGCGAGGGCGAACTGATCAGCATGGGCGTCGCCAATGGCCTGGTCGAAAAGTCGGGCGCCTGGTACAGCTGCAATGGTGAACGCATCGGTCAGGGCAAGGAAAATGCCCGGCTATACCTGATGGAGCACCCTGACGTAGCGGATGAAATCGAAAAAGCCCTGCGCACCAAGTTGTTGCCGACCAAGGTTGTGGAAGTCGAGACCGAAGCGCCGAATGAGCTGGCAAAGGAAGCCTGACTCCGCGGACGAAGCGCCGGACCAAGCAACCGCCCGGCGACTGGCAATGAACCTGCTGGCGCGTCGTGAACATTCACGCCTGGAGCTGGCCGAAAAACTCCGCCTGCGCAATATCGAGCCGGGGATGGCAGAGTCGGTCATTGCAAGGCTGACTTCGGAAGGCCTGCAAAGTGACGCGCGCTTCGCAGAAAGTTATTCTCACAGCCGGATGCAACGAGGCCAGGGTCCCGTGCGGATTCGTATGGAACTGGATCAGCGTGGCGTGTCGCCAGCGCTGATTGAAGCGGCGATCGCCAGTCTGGACGTGAACTGGCGGAAGCAGGCCCGGGATGTACGCAGCCGGCGATTTGGCAGCGGCGCGCCGGACAGCGATAAGGAGACGGCCCGCCAGTCGCGATTCCTGCAACATCGCGGGTTTGACCACGAGCAGATTCGGGCGGCGATGGTTACGGATGACGAACAGGAAAAGTAATGACAAGCGCGCAACTCAGACAGGCGTTTCTCGACTTCTTTGCCAGCAAAGGCCATGAGGTCGTGGCGAGCAGTTCGTTGGTGCCCGGCAACGATCCGACACTATTGTTTACCAATGCCGGAATGGTGCAGTTCAAGGACGTTTTCACCGGCAAGGAAAAACGCCCCTACAAGACCGCGACCAGTTCGCAGCGCTGCGTGCGCGCCGGCGGCAAGCATAACGACCTGGAGAATGTCGGCTATACCGCGCGGCATCATACTTTCTTCGAAATGCTCGGTAATTTCAGTTTTGGCGATTACTTCAAGAAAGAAGCGATCGAATACGCCTGGGAATTTCTGACAACAGACCTGCAGCTGCCAGCCGAAAGTCTGTGGATCACGGTTTATGAAGAAGACGACGAGGCGGCCGATATCTGGCTGAACGACATCGGTGTGTATCCCCAACGATTTTCCCGGCTCGGCAAGAAAGACAATTTCTGGGCGATGGGTGACACCGGGCCTTGTGGACCGTGCAGCGAAATTTTTTACGATCATGGCCCCGATGTAACCGGCGATCCGCCCGGTTCGGCGGACGAAGAAGGCGATCGCTATGTCGAGATCTGGAACCTGGTCTTCATGCAGTTCGACCGCGATTCCGATGGCGAGATGAAGCCATTACCAAAACCATCGGTTGATACCGGCATGGGTCTGGAGCGCACGGCCGCGGTCATGCAGGGTACGACCAACAACTACGAAATCGATTTGTTCAAAAACCTGGTCAAGAGTGCGGCCAAACTGACCGGCACCAGGGATTTGAGCAGCAGCTCGCTACAAGTGATCGCCGATCATATACGCGCCTGCAGTTTCCTGATTTGCGACGGTGTGCTGCCGACCAACGAAGGGCGCGGCTATGTGCTGCGCCGGATCATCAGGCGCGCGATTCGCCATGGCTACATGCTGGGTATGGAAGACCCGTTCTTTTACAAGCTGGTCAAACCGCTGGTCAGGGAAATGGGCGCAGCGTACCCGGAGCTGAAAAAAGCCGAGTCACACATCGAGAAAATGCTGCTCCAGGAAGAACGGCGTT
>JAPUHG010000110.1 GCA_027297845.1 Gammaproteobacteria bacterium
AAAATAGCGGGCGGCAACTGGTCCTGGTCCGGGGGGTAGGTGACCTCACTGCTTACGGGCGAGTTAGCCAGTATCTCGAATCGTTGTCGCTGGTCAATTCGGTCACCGTAGATCGGGTGCACGGCGATGAGGTGCTGTTCGGGCTCGAATTGCGTGCCGATCCGGACCGCCTGGCCAGCGCGATTAGACTGGGCAAGGTTTTGTTTTTTGAAGAAGCGGATTATTCTTCGCTGTCGCCAGGGACAATGGTTTACAGGTATCGCCAGTGATAGCAAAACATATCCCCAACATGATTTGTATTTTCCGGATTTTGCTGGTCGGACCGGTGGTCTGGTTGTTGTGGCATGGAAATTTCGCGACCACGCTGTGGCTGTTTTTTATCGCCGGATTTTCGGATGGGCTGGATGGATATCTGGCAAGACGATTTGGCTGGCGTTCCCGTCTTGGCGGAATCCTGGATCCGTTGGCCGACAAATCTCTGATGGTATCGGTGTTTATTACCCTGGCACTGATCGATCTGATCCCGGTTTGGCTGGCCGTGCTTGTGGTCGGGCGTGACCTGGCTATCGTCAGCGGTGGCCTGGTATACAACTGGTTGTTCGGTGCTGTGCAACTTCAGCCTACCAATGTCAGCAAGCTCAATACCTTTTTGCAGCTGGTGCTGGTGCTGGTCGTCGTGGCGGGCGCCGCCTACGGCTGGCCCGGGGAGCCATGGGTAATTGCTTTCGGTGCGAGCGTGATGGTAACGACCATCATCAGTGGCGCTGATTATGTGTGGCAGTGGAGTCGCAAGGCCTACCTGTCGGGTGCGGATGCCACGTGATTGAATCTCAACAACTGCCCTTGCCGGTCCACCTGTCGGACCAGGCTGTTTTCGACAGTTTTTTTGAGTCCGAAAATGGCGCCCTGCTGAGCCATCTGAAATCACTGGCGCGCAACGGCGGTGAGCGCCTGATCTGGTTATGGGGTAGACCCGGCAGCGGCAAGACTCACCTGTTACAGGCCGCATGTGCGGAGGCTTCGCGGCACGGCCGGCGAGCCGCATACCTGCCGTTAAGGGAAAATCTGCAGGCTGGAATGCTGGCAGGTCTCGAGGAATTCTCCCTGATCTGCCTGGATGACGTGCAACAGGTCGCCGGACAGGCGGACTGGGAGACAGGCTTGTTCAGACTGTTTAACGATGTCGCCGAAGCTGGCGGCAGCCTGCTGGTTTCCGCCGACAAACCGGCGACAAAAATCGCTTTCGAGCTGCCGGATCTGCAATCGCGCCTGAACTGGGGTCCTGTGTACCGCGTCGAAGCGGTCAGCGGCGAAGATTTACCGAAGGCCATGGCGCTGAGGGCGCAGCACCGAGGCTTGCAGTTGCCGGAAGAAACCAGTCGTTTCTTGTTGCGGCGTTTCCCCAGAGACATGCAGTCGGTTTATCGGCTGCTCGATACGCTGGACCTGGCATCTTTAAGAGCGCAACGCAGGCTGACCGTTCCGTTTGTTCGTGAAGTTCTCAGCCAGGGCGAAGACATTGGCTGAAAAGGGCCTCTCGCGAGACCATTTTTTGATCAGATCGCTGCTGCTGGCAACCCATGCCATCGTCCTGGCGCTGATTTTTGCAGCGCTGATTTTGCCGGCGTACCCGGGGTGGGCCTGGTTACCGCTGATCCCGTTGCTGGCTTCGGTTCCCGGGATAATACGCTCGCGGATTCATACCTATCGGTGGCTGATGATGGCGCTGGCGCTGCCGATCGCGCTTGGCCTGATGGAACTGGTTGCCAATCCGGCGCTACGGCTTTGGTCGGCGGCCCTGGTTTTTTTCAGTGGTATCCTGTTTTTTTGCCTGACGCTGAACCTGAGAAGCAGTCGCTGAACCTGGGAATCAGCCGCACGTTCGGTGCGGATTATTCGCGACCAAGTTTGCTCGCGATCTCGGCGACCCTTTTGCCCAGGGCAATCGCCAGCTTCTTCTCCTCATCCCGGATCAATGGCTGTTTCTGACCATAGCCCCAGTGACTGGCGCCATATGGTCCTCCGCCTGAACTCGTACTGGTCAACAACGGCTCGCTGTATGGCAACCCCACAATCACCATACCGTGATGAATCAAGGGAATCATCATCGTTAGCAAAGTGGATTCCTGTCCGCCATGCAGAGTATTGGTCGAAGTAAAAACCGCTGCCGGTTTGCCGATGAGGTCACCCGACATCCAAAGACTGCCACTGCCATCGAGAAAGTACTTCAATGGCGCCGCCATATTGCCAAAGCGAGTTGGGCTGCCCATAACCAGTCCCGCGCAGTCGATCAGGTCCTGCTGCGTGGCATACGGTGGTCCGTCTTCGGGAACCTCCGGTTCACTGGCCTCACTCACGGCACTGACGGCGGGTACGGTCCGCAGCCTGGCGTTGTATTTTTCCACCGACTCGATACCCAGGCATATCTGACGTGCCAGCTCTGCGGTCGCACCGTACCTGGAATAATAAACCACCAGAATTTCCTGACTCACTGAAAAATCTCCAGCACCTGTTCGGGCGGTCGACCAATTCTTGCCCTATCGCCTGCCACGACGATCGGCCGTTCGATCAATATCGGGTTGTCGATCATGGCCTGGACAAGTTCATCGTTGTTCAGGGCAGGATTACCCAGGTCCAGTTCCTTGTAGATGCTTTCCCTGTGCCGCATGAGTTCACCAGGTTGCAATGACAACAGGGACAGGATTTTTTCCAGGGTTTCCTTATCCGGGGGGTTAATCAGGTACTCGATAATGGTCGGATTCAGGCCTCGTTCCTGCAGTAATTGCAGAGTCGCGCGTGATTTTGAGCACCGGGGATTATGATAAATGACGGTTTCCAAGGCCTGTTCCTTTTTTTTTGATGGCTTGTAGCGTGGTTGATTGTAACGGGGCTTCGCTTGACGGAATAGAGTGCCCTTGTTAGCTTTCTAAACCTTTCCCTATCCCCACAGGTTGGAATGTACAAAAAGAGCCCCACAAGAGCATCTCACCTCCTCGCAATCGCAAGTTTACTGGCCCTCGGTGCATGCGCGACCAATCCTCCGGTGCAGGAAATGAGCGACGCGAGGCAGGCTATTCAGGCGGCAATTACCGCGGGCGCGGAGAAATACGCGGATTTGGCGCTCACCGATGCCCAGGAGTTTCTTGCCAAGGCCGAAGCCAATCTGCGGCGCAAGGCCTACAATGGCGCTAAAAATGATGCTCGCGAGGCGAAGCGCTGGGCCGAGGTCGCAATCAACACAGCCATGCAGGCCAGCAGCGAAGAAAAACACTAGCCCGGCTTATTCTTCAGTACGAATCGTCGGGTAAATATGAGCCAGGATTTCGAATTTCGCCGTTTCCTGGTTTCGGGTCGCGTTCAGGGCGTCTTCTTCAGAGTCAGTACGGCAGAACGGGCAAATTCTCTTGGGTTGAGCGGTCGCGCCAGGAATCTGGCAAATGGCCAGGTCGAAGTCGTCGCTTGCGGAAATCAGGACAAGCTGGGTTTGCTGGCAAACTGGCTACAACAAGGGCCGCCTTCCGCCCGCGTGGACGCGGTGATCAGCGAAACGATCAGTGAGGAGTTGGCCGGCGAACTGGTGCCGGGGCGTTTCCTGACCGCATGAGGTTTGCTTCGTGGACTAGTCCTGTCGAGCAGATTCTTTCGGCTACTGTCCGGGTAAGGTCAGCGAGGCGGCGCAACTAGCCCCGCATATGTTTCCCGGGATTGTGGTTTGTGGGTGAGGGCTCGGGCAGCTGAGGGCAAGCCTGGAGCGAAACCTATAGCGGTAGCTATGGGTTAAGAGAAGGCCAAGCTCAGGTGTTCGAGAACCAGCCACGGCCGCGATAGGTAGTCGGCGACTACCGCCCGGGTAAGATATGCGGGGCTAGTTGCGATACCACTTCCGGTTCAGTCGATCGATGACCAGGTCGCCGTACTTTCTTCGTCCCTTGCTGCCGTTATATCTTGCCAATCCGCGAATCAAGTCTTGATTTTCCATGTCCAAGTAGTATTTGAGTATCGTGCAGCCCATGCGCAGATTGGTCTGTGCAACAATCAGGTTGTCCTCCGGTCTGCCGATCTCCTTTAGCCAAAACGGCATGATCTGCATCAGGCCGATCGCGCCGGCGGAGGAAATCGCAAAGCGATCGAAATTGCTTTCGATATCGATCACCGCGAGGACGAGTTCCGGGTATAGATCCACCTTGGTGGCTTCGAAATGAATCTGTTTGAGCAACTGCAAACGCTCATTGGTATCGGGAACCTGCCGGGCCAGCCTGCCCGACATATCGGTCAGCCAAACTTCGGCATCAAATCTGTCTGCAAAGCTGCTCGAATCATTGGCTGCCTTTATCAGCAGGCGTCTCAGTTCGGGGTCCGGCGCGGGTTGTGCGTGGATCGTGGTGCCGAACAACACCAGGATCAAAAACAAACCGGGCCAGGCTTTGTCGAGTCGGGCTGCCATGCTCAGGTCCCGGATCGCGAGCTGCCGAGCAATTCCTTTAGTTTGTCGCCAGGCAGGTGCTGAATCTCGCCATCGCGCCGGTTTTTGTATTCAAACGTTCCGGCATCCAGGCCTTTTTCAGCCACGACGACCCGGTGTGGGATGCCAATCAGGTCCATATCGGCAAATTTGACGCCCGGTCTGGTGTCACGATCGTCAACGAGCACCTGCAATCCAATTTCACGAAGTTCTGCGTAAAGCTGGTCCGCCGCTACTCTGACCCGGTCTGATTTGTGCTGGTTGATCGGCACCAGGGCAACATCAAACGGCGCAATCGCCTGTGGCCAGATGATGCCTCGCTCATCATGATTTTGTTCGATGGCTGCGGCAGCGATCCGCGTGATGCCGATGCCATAACAGCCCATGATCATGGTTCGCATTTTTCCATCAGCATCGAGTACCTGTGCTTTCATCGCCGAGCTGTACTTGTCGCCGAGCTTGAAAATATGGCCGACTTCAATGCCCCGGGCAATGGAAAGAGTGCCTTTACCAGTCGGGCTGGGATCCCCATTGACGACGATGCGTAAATCCATCGAATCGCAAGCGGGGAGGTCTCGGCCCCAGTTGACGTTTACCAGATGTTTGTCTATTGCATTGGCGCCGCAGACGAAATCGACAATCGCAGCGGCGCTGTGATCGACATGGATCGGACAGGCCAGATCGACCGGCCCGATGAAACCGGGTTCGCAGCCGATACTTGCGCTGACTTGGTCAGCGGTTGCCATCGTCAGTGGTTTAAAGATGCCCGGTACATTTTCTGCTTTTAGCCGATTCAATTCATGGTCGCCACGCAGAACGAGGGCGATCAGACCGCCGTCTTCCGCATCCACCAACAAGGTCTTGACGCACTGGCTCGAGTCGATTTCCAGGAACGAGCAAATCTCATCGATGCTGCGCACAGCCGGAGTATCGACAAACCGCATATCACCAGCCGAGTCTTTCTTGCTGGCTTCGGGTGGCGGCGCCTCGGCCATTTCAAGATTGGCCGCGTAATCGTCCCCATCCGAGAATACGATCGCATCCTCGCCGGAATCGGCGAGCACATGAAACTCCTGCGAAGCACTGCCGCCGATGGCGCCGGAATCGGCCTGTACCGGTCTGAAACGCAGTCCGAGGCGGGTAAATATATTGTTATAGGCAGTGAACATCGCCTGGTAACCGACATCCAGACTTTCCTGATCCAGGTGAAATGAGTAGGCGTCTTTCATGATGAATTCGCGCGAGCGCATGACGCCATAACGCGGTCTGATCTCATCCCGGAACTTGGTTTGAATCTGGTAGTAATTGACCGGCAACTGGCGGTAACTTTTCAATTCGCGCCGTGCGATATCGGTGATGACTTCCTCATGCGTAGGTCCATAGCAAAATTCTCGCTGATG
>JAPUHG010000111.1 GCA_027297845.1 Gammaproteobacteria bacterium
TTTCATGAATCGCGTCGTGCACCAGAACACGGTACCAGGGTTGGTGCTTCGGTGGTCGTGAGCGCGCGACGGTTTCATACCACTCATCGGAAAGCATCATTCGTGAATCCACGTCGACAATAACGCCGCGATAGTCAAACAGTTTATGATGTACCAGATCGCCAATCGAAAAATGAGCTATCGTTGCCATGGTCGCCGTCCGTCTTTCAATCGAATGAAAAGTATAGCAACTGGCCGGTCATCTAGCGCGCCGCGTTGCACTCGACGCGATCGAGCAAGTCAGGAAATACAACGGGCTGAGTGGCCTCCGCCCCGAAATCCGCATGCCGGGTACATTCATCCGGATGACGTGCCGCGGTTCGCAAAACTGAGCCTCACCGCTGATTTGTCACCGTATCTCTGGTATCCGCGACCGATCATGGCCTCGATCATCGGCGCGACTGGCGAGCGGGCGCATTACTATTGGCCGATCAAAGACCTGCTTGAATCCGGCGCCAACGTAGCGATCGGCTCCGACTGGCCATCAGTAGCCGGGAGCGTGAATCCCTGGCCCGCTATTAAGGCAATGGTTACGCGTCGAAACCCGTTTTCAGGCAGCAAAGAGGCGCTCTGGCCCGAGCAAGCAATAGGGCTAAATCAGGCATTGAAGATTTTTACGGTGAATGGCGCACTTGCCTATTGACTGGAAGAGACACCCGGCTCGATCGAAGTTGGCAAATCGGCCGACCTGATCGTGTTGAATCAGGACCTTTTCGAGATCCCCAATGAGCAGCATAGCGAGACCATAGTTTTGAAGACCTTTTTCGAGGGAAAGCTGGTCTAGTCCACGGCAAAGTAGATTTACTCGCCATTGATAAATGTCCGCAAGGAATTCGTCTGACGGTTTATCATCGCCGGATTCTCGGCGCACCGTAAACAAGTGGAATCAAATCATGAATATTGCTACCAACGCCACATTTCTTGCAGTTCGGTGCATCAACCCGTTCATCAATATGGTGGTCCGTTCTACCTGGACAGCGGTACCGGCTCATCCGCGTTGACCTGTCAGGCAATGCTTGGCCTGAGCTATGCTCTTGACTGGGATGGATGGCTGCAGATGTATCGTCACCTCGAGTATGATCAGGATTCCGACAGGCCACTGCAGAATTTCAGTTTCAATGGCCTGGTGATCGGTGTTAGATTCAGTTTCTGAGTGACCAACCAGATTGCAGGATAATTATTTTGAGTTTACAAGGAACATCCCCAGGCCGGCTCGCGATACAGCTCGCAATCTATTTTGCGGTGCTGATGGGCGTGATGATCGTGCTCGCGGAGACGCGGCCCGGAGTGCTTGATTATCTGCCACTCGGTGGTACTAACGCGTTAACCGGTGTTGATGTCACCGAAATGAAGGATTCACTGTCGGACGAGGATACAGAACCGCAGTCCCCGATGAAGAATTTGCTCGCCGAAGAAGACGCGGTTAGCAAGGTGACGCACATTAGCCTGTTCGTCATTGGCCACCTGACTGGAACCTTGATCATCATGATGCCGATCACCTGGACCTACCGGGCGATAAATTTCGAGACTGGTTTCAGCAAGACCTTTGTTCGCGCCCTGATCGTGCTACCCATATGTGCCACAACGACCGTATTGCTGATCCAGGATAGCCTGGCACTTGCCTTTGGTCTTGCTGCGCTGGTCGCGGCAGTGCGATTCCGCGTCAGCCTGGACGAGGCGATGGACGGTATTTTCATTTTTGCCGCAATCTGCGTCGGACTTGCGGCAGGAATCGGTTACCTGGGCGTTGCCATAATCATGAGCATCTTCTTCTGTTTTGCTAATCTTTTTCTCTGGATGTCTGATTACGGGCGAAATCCCGTGGATGACATGAAACGTAAAAAAAGGCGCGACAAGCTGCAGCCGGCCGGGACTGAATCAAGTCTTCGCGCACCGTAGGGGCCCCAATCAAGAACACGCCAAAGCGAACTTGAGACGAATCTACCGGCGCGGCGTTCGTGAATATGGAGTGTTACCCTTCTCCCGGGAAGCATAGCGCTGAGAACTCCAATGCAAATATCAAAATTGTCTCTCATTACGATCATTGTCCTTGCAGGCTGTACAGAACAGGACCAAACGGTGAAAGGTGTCGACGATTACAAGGCCGAAGCCTTAGCAGTCGTAGTTGCCTACGATGTGCCGAACTCAATAGAACTTGTTGGTGACGACTCCGTCGTCTTTGTCGATGTCAGGGAGGGTGACGAACTGGCCGAGCATGGAAAAATTCAGGGCGCGGTCCATGTGCCTCGTGGCGTCCTGGAATTCTATATTGACCCGAAGAGTTCCTATCACATGGATATTTTCAGTTCGGGGAAGAAAATGATCTTCTACTGTGAAACAGGCGGGCGCTCCTTGCTGGCGGCCAAACTGGCTCTTGATATGGGGGTGGCGGATGCCGTTTATCTCGACGGTGGCTTCAAAGCATGGGTAGAAATGGATGGCGCGACAACTCCGTAAATACGTGCCCTCCGTTCAGGAGCGTGCCATGAATTCAAAATCTCCTTCAATCACGCGCCGCTCGATGCTGGAAAACCTGGCGCTCGGCACTGCAACGATGCTATCGGGTTCGCTGGCGGCGTTTGCGGATACACGGGTCAAAGGGCCGATTGTCTGGCTCGACATGGACCAACAGGAGCTGGACAAGGCTTACTCGCAATTTATATATGCGCCGAATAACCAGCAGGTCATTGCTCGTTGGGGCACCAACAGTGACCTGGTACGGAGACGCCTGGGCGAGCCATTGCGATTCGCATACGGTAGCAAACCGATCGAGTCACTGGATGTCTATCCGACGACGCATGCCGATGCGCC
>JAPUHG010000112.1 GCA_027297845.1 Gammaproteobacteria bacterium
TCGATGCCATACCCCAGCAAGGTCAACGAACCCAGTTGCCAGACCACGGCAATCAGGGAACAAAGCAGCGGGATCAGGGTAATTTTGATTGACTGGCAATAGAGATAAACCAGTACCGCGGTAATCAAGGCTGCGACCAGGAAAAACAGCAACACACGACTGGTACCATCGGAGATATCGCCAACCACCTTGGCAAAGCCAATAATGTTGACCTCGATGCCGGCAAATTCCGGGTCATCGAGAATCCTCGCCCGGACTTTTTCATCCAGATCGTGCGAAATCCTGACCAGGTCCAGTTTCTTGCCTGTCTCGGGATCGGTTTCCAGTAATTGCGCGCTGATGATTGCGGCCGAGAAATCGTTGGCAACCAGTCGGCCGACGATACCTGCCTTGAGGATATTCTCCCTGACCTTGCCCATACCAATGGCGTCGGGCGAATAATCGGATGGGATGACCGGCCCACCCTGAACGCCATCTTCGACGACTTCCGTGTAACGCACATTTGGTGTCCATAACGACTGTACTGCTGCCCGATCCACGCCGGATATAAAGAAAACTTCGTCGGTCGCTACCCGCAACGCTTCAAAAAACCTGGGCGTGAAAATGTCTTCTTCATCCGCGACCAGCGCAATCAGCACGCGGTTGGCGCCGCCAAATTCCTGCCGATGCTCGGAATAGGTCCGCATGTAGTCATGCTTCATCGGCACCATTTTGTCGAATCCGGCATCGATGGCCAGGCGGGTCGCCGCCGAAAAAAACATGAAGGCAGTGGTAATAACGAAGAACGCGATGACCCACGGGCGGCGTCCAAATATGAATCTCTCGATGGCGGCGATGGGACCCGTCTCAATCACTGTTCCGCCCTCCATCGAAGCCAAGTTTCAGGATAGCGACACCTGCTTCACCGACCAGCATCACGCGGCCATCTTCAAGCTGCATTGCAGCCTGAACTCCCTTTCGATTTTCCTGGGTATGCAGCTCAAAGCTATCGCCATTATCCCGGCTCACCAGGATGGTGCCACCCAGACCGGCCACCAGAATCGTTCCATCGATAAGGAGAATGCCACTGTTCAGCGTGGCTTGTGTCGGCAGCTCGACAGGTACCCAGTTGGCCCCGAGATCATCGGTGTAGTACAGGTTGCCACGCAACCCGACCGTGATAATCCGCCCGAGCCCTGCTTCAAAAATACCAAAAAAAGAACCCTGGTAATCGGGTGAAACCGTCACCCAGCTTGCGCCCAGGTCATCAGAGCGATAGATGTTGCCTGCTTCGGCGGCGATAAAAAGATGCCGGTCACGGGTCTCCATGATGTCGTTCAGGTGATAATCCCCACCCATCTCCGATTCCCACCAGGCGTCCTCGCCCTCTGCTTCATCGGTCGGCCCGGCTGCCGTCACCGGCTCAAATACCACTTGTTCCCAAGTTGCCCCGGCGTCGTTCGTTTCCAGCATCAGGCCATAGGCCCCAATGGCAAACCCGTGCTGTTCATCGGCAAACCAGACATCGAGAAAGGGTGTTTCGGCAGCGGGATCGTGATTTTGTATGGCCCAGGTTCTGCCGCCGTCGGCGGTATGCAAAATTATGGAATCATGGCCGACAGCCCAGCCGATATCGAGCGTTACAAAATCAACACCGGTCAGCGTGGCACGCGTTGGAACTTTGGACTGCACCCAAGTTGCGCCCTGGTCGCCACTAAACAGGATATGGCCACGCGCCCCGGCAAGGACCAGCCCACCGGAGACGCCATCGATGGCAAGCAGCAAATCCTGACTGGCCAGTCTGGCCGGCTCAGACCAGCGGTCGCCGAATGCCGGCTCGCTCTGAGCATATGCTGTTGAAAACGCACAAAGGCAGGCGCTGACCGTCATTGTCAATGTGTACAGAAAAGATTTCATGCCTGGACAGCCAATCCGATTAAGGAGCGGCTTGGGCCGCCCCTGAACTCGCTAGCGGGTACCCGCCCGCCGTAATGCGCCAATGGAGAAATCGCTTTGCGTCAGATTCGCATCAAAAATATAGGTATTCGGCTCTTCGTTATTCAAGCCGATCGCCAGGTAGCGCTTGGATTGCAAATCGATCGTGAGTTCCAGGGTCGTCCAGAATGACGGTTGATCGTAATAATTGATCGAATGCCCTTCCTGGACTCGCCAGATCTGGTCGCGGTTGTCATAACAATCCACCGCCATCACTTGCCAGGAATCTTCGTCAATATAGAAAGTGCGCCGTTTGTAGATATGCCTTGAGCCAGACTTGACGACAGCGTCGACCACCCACACGCGATGTTTCTCGTAACGGGCATGTTCCTGGTTCATGTGACCCGCATGCAGAATATCCTTGTAGGTCCGATCCTTGCTGTGGACCTTGTAGGAGTTATACGGGACCAGCATTTCTTTCTTGCCAACCAGCGTCCAGTCGTAGCGTTCGGGACTGCCGTTGAACATATCGAATTGATCACTGGTCGAAAGACCGTCAGACGCCGTTCGCGGGCTGTCGAATGCCACATTCGGCGCCCGCCGGACCCGGCGTTGCCCCGGGTTGTAAAGCCACGCACGGCGCGGCTCACGATCCTGGTCCATGGTTTCGTGCACCAGCAAAACCTGTCCGGCCAGCCGCGGCGGCGTCGCGATTTTCTGCATGAAATAAATCACCACGTTATCCAGCTTTTCCTCGGTCATGCCCGCCAGGCTGTAGTTGGCGATGTATTGATCGGCAAACTTGACCATCGTGTATTTGCCACCGGCCGTTACCGCCGCCTGCCCGATCGTCCGGTATGCCTTTTCCGCGCGATAACGCAGTACGTGATTCCAGATCGCCTCAAGCCCGTTTACCGGGAAGGGAAACGGTATGCCGATGACCGCACCGGTCACGCCGTTACCGCTCGGAATCAGTTGTGCGGTTGCCGCCGTTTTTTTGGTCGCGTCATAAATGCGCTGTGGAAAGGCTGCACTCCTTCGGGTCGGATACACATTCATGAAAAAAGTATCCGGATAGGCCTGCATCATCGCCTTTTGGCCCGCGGTCATCTGGTCTGCATACTGACCCATGTTCTGTGCATTGATCGTGTAAAGCACATCGTCGCTCGCATAAGGATCGGGATGATGGCCACCGGTTTTAAAATCCGGAAACCCGGCGTCGGCCGCTGAAGTCAGGCCACCCGTCCATTCCGGGATGGAGCCGTCGGCGTTTCCCGCTCTCTCGGCGCCAAACGGCGTATAAGTGTCCCCACCCAGCGCTGCGACTTGTTCTGCCGTCGCTTCGGCATGAATACTGCTGATGACGGTCAGGCTCAAACAAACGGCTGTACCTGCGCCAATTATTAGTTTTTTCATCATTTCCTTGACTCCGTTTTCCAGGTTCGGCAACTCAGAACGAGGTTTTGACACTAAGAGAAATAAAGTCACGATCATTGATCAAGTTGTAATGACCCGCGCCACTGAACTTCGTATAGGACGCGTCAATTACCCAGGTATTTTGATAAGTGCCCGATATACCGAAGGTAAACGCCTGGCGGTCCTTGACAAACAGACCACCGGGCCCCGGTGACACACCGTTGACATCGTCTGCCCAGGCAAAGCGCGGCGCGATATTCCACGGTCCGATAAGGCTGTCGTAATCCAGCCGTCCGACCAGCCGGTAACCCCAGGAGGATGCCGATGCGAAATGCTCAGGCGATTCGACCAGGCCAAAATGTGCTGACGACAGTATTGCGTTGCCGCTGATGTCGGTACCCGGTCCATTCAAACGCAGACCCAACCCATTGGGGCCGCCTGTGTTCTGACTGGGCATATTGTTAACCAGGAACAATCCGCCCTCCCACAGCAGCACGGCCTGCGAGGCACCCAGCATCGGGCCGAAAAGTTTGGTCGCTGTCAAATCAAACTGCGTGGTCCTGAAATTTCGGCCACCGACGATTTCCTGGTTGAGACCTTGCGGTCCGAGTTGGCCAAACGCCCCCAGTGCCGCATTTAGCGGCGACAGGGCCGCAAACAGGAGCTCAACATCATCAACCAGCAACGGATGCTTGTCGCGATAGGCCACTTCTCCCTGGAAGGCAATCCCGAAAATCTGGGTGTTAAAACTCACACCGTACACCTCGATGTCTTCGGGGAAACCGACGAAGTAGCTTGCCGTTTCCGCGTAATAACTGGTGCCAAAGGCATTGGCCAGCGCCAATGCATCGACGCCTTGCAAAGCGGCATTCGCACCGATGGTCGCGGCCTGGAGCGCGTCTGCCGCGCCAAGATTTCCGCCCGCCGCAGCCGCGGCATCGAGTCCCGCTTGCGTGCCCACCGCGATCGCCGTATTCAGTGGCAAACCGGATGCGATAGCCTGCGCCGCACCACCGACAGCCGTACCGGCGCCGATGCCATTGCCTAGTCCTACCTGGGTGCCGGTTACACCGTTCACATAAGGCAGGCGGCTGTTGTACTTGATGTAATAAAGACCAAACTCGGTGCCATCAAACAGGCTGTCAAAATACCAGGTAAAGCGCGCGCCATACTGACCGCCATCGTCCGGGTTACGAGTCAGCGAGCGGGGGACCATGTTGAAGTTACTGATGGTGCCGCCATTGAACTGCGAGAAATCGGTGCCCAGATCGCTCCAGATACCGAATCCCAGCATGACCTTATCGCCATCGCCGACGGCAAAATCATTGGTGCTGAACGCGGTACCGGTCGGGTCCGGGTCGGTATCGTCCCATTTCCACTGGTAAAACAATTCGAGTTTAGTATTTTGGGATGTTCACAGCGATAACCACGCGATGTTTTGCGGGATCAGGGCCTCACGTAGCTCCGCGCCAGGTGATCGCAGGCGCGAAACATCGAAGTGATTGATGATATTGATGCCACCCGGGAAAAACGTACTCTCGCCCCAGTTCAGCACCTGACTGCCAACCCGCAGTTCGCCCGGCATCGAACCAAGATCGAATTTCATCGATACAAACATATCGAGGAATTTTGCGTCGCCACCGACCAGGTCTTCCCCTCTCTGGCCTAAAGGGGTGCGCAGCGTATCATTGTCCTTGACCCACTCGTCATAAAAGCCGAAACCCCGGACAAAAAATCCGAAATTCTTGTAATTTAGTTCGAACTCGGAAGTGATCTTGAATATCCGACTGATGGTCCCGGTGTCATAGTTGAGCGTACCGTCATCGTGATTCAATGACAGCGCCGTACCGCCATTTGCCAGGCCAATCAGCTCCAAATCCGAGCTTTGCACCCGCCAGGTTTGTCCAAAGGACACCGTGGTATCGAAGCTGCCATACCAGCCATCGTTATAATCACCAAATTCAATCGACCACGCCGGTGACACAAGCAATACCGACAGACACAAAACTGAGAGAATCGCGCTTTGCAATGGCACCGATTGGTGGCGCCAGTTCGTGGGTGTCGTTTTCATTGGCTTCCCCGGATGATGTGGTCGCATGACTGTTATAAGGCTGTTATTTTTCGCTCGTCGATATTCGCAACGAGAGGCGCGCCATCAGCTGAAAATCCAGCGCCGCTTCCCCTTGCAAGCCTGTGTTTTTCAACATGAATCCTGCCTGTTTATGCCCCCGGCGGCAAGTCAGCCATAGCCCGGGCTGACCTCCCGGGAGGCTTTTCGGGCCAGCCTGTTCAGATTTGCCAGCCAAGTTCAGGCTACAACCCGAATAGCCAATCATCATCTGCTTTAGGTTGATGATTTTCCCCGATTTTGATGGGGCCCGATAACGTGATTGCCAGATGGTTCCGGCCGGTCGATGGATCGGCCCTGGTGCCTACCGGACTTTGTCATGGCTGGTTTCAGCAATAGCGACTGGAAATTGGGTGCGAGCTTGCGCGCTGCACTGCAGCATGATTATTTACCGGTATCAGACCCTTGTTTGTCGGGTTTGCGGCTCGCCAGTTGCAGAATACTCAGCCTGACCTGCTCGCTGAGAACCAGGCGCGCGTCCCGGTCAACGCTCTCCAGCGCCTCATCGAAAACCAGCAAGCCATCTGAATTCTCATGTAGAAACTTTTTCGTCACCATTCCTGACACAAAACTTCTGAATAGCGAACGATCAAAATAATCGGGCGAGTCAAGCTCGTATAACAAAGCCATGTGCTGAGCAACTCGGCGACTTTCCTGTTCCAGTTCGGCGGAGTTTATCTGCCCACTGCCTCGGCTAAGCAGCACAGCGATCGCCATATAAAACCTTTCCAGTGCCTGCGATGAAGTTCGTGCCAGAAAGTTTATTTGCGCCGCCTGTGGCGCCCCGGTATCCGGACGACAAAAAACACCCCGTACATCGTCTTCCTTTACCAAGCCGAGATCGCGCATGGTTCGCAATATTTTCGGTACCTCTACCGCGAGTTCCTCTACCCGCCAGCGCAAAAAAAGTTCTTCCTGCAAATACGGATAAACCAAACCGCAAAGGCGGACCAATTCCGATTCGCTGAGTTGCGGCCGATTGGTAAAACAGGCTGCGACCAGCGAAGGCAAAATTAACAAGTGCTGGATGCAATTCCGCACATAGGTCATAAGCACCGCGTTGCGCGTTCTCATGCGAACTACCACACCGAGCTCTCTTTCTTCACGGATAATAATATCGAGCGCTTCGCCATGAGCAATTATCTCGTCCGCGGATTTTTGAGTAACCGACATCCATGGCGAGTAGGGTGCGGCCGACAGTAATTGCACCAGTAGCTCCAATTGCTCGCGTAGATCGCTTTCCAGCATCGTCTGCCGTGGCGTACTAAGAAGAACGACACTGAGGAGCGCTGCAGGGCTGACCGATGCCGCTTCATTGATGCGCAGCATGATTCGATCACCCAATTCGGAGACCAGCTGCGGCATCCATCCCGAGCTGTTGTTTTCGCTTTGCCAGCCTTCGTGCATTTCATCCAGCAATTCATGCAGGATCAATGGCTGACCGAAATTGACGCTAACTTTGCCAAAGCTGTTGCGCAGCGAAGGCAAATAGCGCAGAAACCCAAAAAAGGTTTCCTTGGTTTTTGTCCCACCACGCAATTCACGAATAAAGGCCTGACCCTCGATCAGTTTTTCATAGCCAAAATACACCGGTACAAATGCGATCGGTCGTGAACTGTCCTTCAAAAAGCTGCGCACCGTCATTGCGAGCATGCCCGGTTTCGCTTTCAGCAGGCGGCCGGTCCGGCTGCGCCCTCCTTCGACAAAATATTCAATCGAATATCCTCGCGCAATAATCGCGGACAGATAAGATTCGAATACCGTCGAATAGAGCCGTTTGCCCTTGAAGCTACGACGCAGAAAAAACGCGCCCCCGCTGCGCAGAATCGATCCGATAATCGGCAGATCAAGATTCTTGCCTGCGGCGACGTGGGGAACCATCAGCCCCTGGTTATAAATTACATATGACAGCAACAGGTAATCGATATGACTACGATGACAGGGCACATAAACCAGTTCGTAATTGGGCGCGATCTGCCGCAGGTTATCTACGTTGGCAAGATCCACTCCATCGTAAAGACGATTCCAGACTTTGCTCAAAAAAACCGCCAGAAACCGCACCACCGGGTAGGAATAATCCGCCGAGATTTCCTTCAGATAAGAACGGGCCCTGGCCTTGGCCCTTTTCTCGGACATCTTATTGGAGGTAACTTCTTTCTGGATTGCCGCCCGGACTTCGCTGGTGCGCAAAATACTTTTGAACAGGTTTCTGCGATGAGAAAGATCAGGACCAATCGTCGCGGCCCGCTGGCGACGAAAATGCACGCGCAATATTCTTGCGATTTTTCTTTCCGCTTTTTCCGGACCAAGTCCCTCATCCACTATGTCGCGCAACGAAAGCGGGGCTGAAAAATGGACCATCGTCTCCCTGCCTTGCAACAGGACCTGCATCAGGCGGCGCCAACGCCCACCTTCCTTCCACTGCTCGCTGAACAGCAGCTTCAATCCGGATCGTTGTTCCGGCGCCCGCCCCCAAAAAATCGCGGTCGGAACGATTTGTATATCCATATCCGGATTTTGCGACGCTGCCTCGACCAGCCGCCGAAGACGATCCGAAATATGCAAACTCCTGCGTCGATACAGGCCGTGGTAATGCTTCAGATAAAAAATCGCCCTGCGCTCTGACCCATCGGTCAATTCCAATCCGTCTTCCGCGTCGGGTAGCCCGTTACGCCGGCAAGCCTCGTCGAGCGCCATCCGGTTACCGCGCCCGCTATATTCGAGGACATAACAGACCGGTTTGTCCGATTGCAACTGAAGTTCGGCCAGATCGTCAGGGACGACCTTGCAACGTAGCATCAAGCGCTGAATCTTTCTCCTGAGATAGAGGAAAAATCGGCTGACACCAGGCACGCGCATAAAGCGAAGCCTCTATCCTATCCGGCCACTGATCAGGAGGTGGCGATCGGAAACGGTTTCGATCTGCAACGCGTCGAGTTCATGCCGGGCCAATTGTTCTGCTACCTCCTCTGGCGTAAAGGCGGCCAACAGCGAGTTGAAAAAATCTTCCCGCAAAACCGGCGGCGCATCAGGTGCATAGGAATCAACCAGCGACGACGCCTGATCGCGACTTTCCGGTCTGAACAAATCCATGATCATCACGCAAGCGCCAGGAGCGGCAAGCTCGGTAATTGTCTGCCAAAGAACATCGGGCTCATGTAGGTGGTGTAAAAGACTGTTGCTGACCAACGCTTCATAACTGCTGACCGGAAGTTCGACCCCGGGGATGAAACCCTCTATCAGCGTTACCCGGGCGGCCAGCGCCTGGTCCCGCTCAAGTTTTTCACGGCCAAATTTCAGCATTTCCTCGGCACCATCGACCCCGTCGATGACAACCCCAGGCAATAAGTTCGCCAGGCGCAAAGTAATGTCAGCCGGGCCACAGCCAAGGTCGAGCAAACGGCCGTTGCTAAAATCCGGAAACCGGCTGCGAAACAGATCAACGAACAACGTGTTGGCTTCATCGAAATCCGCCTCGGCGTAGGCGCGAGCCTGCACGGGCTCGTTCATTAACTCGGGTTCCGGCGTTCTATCCATACGACAATCCTCAGTTTCAACTCCGGCCAAAAAAGACGCCGCGAGACTTTTCAGGTCTCGCCATCACCATCGCCATCAGCGGGGCCATTTTCAGCCTCTTCCAGTACTTTGTCCCATTCCGCCTTCTGTTCATCAACCGTTTTCTGGACACCCTCGGCCTTTTTCATCGCATCAACCAAAGGGTCGAATACAGTTGCCTCCACAGGATTCTCGCCAGCAATCTCATCCGCAGCGCCTTGCTCTTCCGCTGTGTCTTTTTCGGCACTTCCGCAAGCTATCATCGAGATAGCCAGACCGATTACCAATACAGTTCTCGTAATCATCTCAACCTCCAGTTTTGCACCTGTTCAGCATGCTAATCTTGATCCTTCCAAAAACAGATTCATCACACCATCAATGCTCGATTTTGAAAACAAGACAATCATTATAACCGGTGCATCCGAGGGAATCGGACGCGCGCTTGCACTGGAACTCGCCCCGCATGGTCCACGACTGGTTCTTGCAGCCAGAAATCGCGAACGCCTCGCAAGCCTGGCGATGCAGTGTGAGGTCGCCGGCGCAGAAACACTGGTGTGCATCTGTGACGTCACCGGCCCTGGGAATTGCAAGTCGATGGTCAAACAGAGTATCGAACGGTTCGGGCAAATAGATATCCTGGTCAATAACGCCGGGGCCACGATGTGGGCCGAATTCAATGAAATCAGCGATCTGCTTATTTTCCGGGAGATTATGGACATCAATTACCTGGGCGCCGTCTATTGCACGCATTTTGCCTTGCCATATCTACTTAAGAGCCAGGGCCTGATCGTTGCTGTCGCCAGCGTGGCCGGTCTGACCGGTATACCCAGTCGAACAGGTTACGCAGCGAGCAAGCATGCGATGGTTGGGTTTTTCGATTCATTGCGCATCGAACTTCGCAAAACCGGCGTCGATGTCAGTGTCATCGCACCTGATTTCGTGGTTAGCCAGATTCACCGCCGTGCCTTGAAAGGTGACGGCCAGCCGATGGGCGAATCCCCCATTCAAGAGAAACGCATTATGAGCGCCGAGGATTGCGCCAGGCTGATCGTCGGCGCCATCGAAAAACGCCAGCGTTTATTGATTACATCGACCCGCGGCAAACTCGGACGCTGGCTAAAACTGATCGCCCCCCGGCTGATCGACAGGATTGCGGAACGGGCAATAAGACTACGGCGCTAAAGCGACCAGCTTTTCCACTTTTTGCAGGAAGGCGGCGAATATTATCGCCAGATCCTGCAGGTTCTCTTCGAGCCGGTGACCGCCATTCACGATGTGCAGCACAGCACCGTGCTGGCGCGCCCAGCGCACACTGTTGTCGACCGGGATAACGTCGTCGCTCCAGCCATGCATGATCTCGATATGTCTGGCATTCGGCGACGGCGTATATTCTTCGTAACCCGGAAAATAAAAAGCGGGTGCCATCAGAAACAGGGCCAGGCAGTCAACGTCGTTGCTCGCGGTCGCAGCAACATGAGCACCCAGGCTTGAGCCGACCAGGGTGACCGGCTCGCTGGACCCGCTCAATTCAGCAAGCAGTTTCTTTACCCGATCCTGCGGATCTTCCATGCCACGATAAACGATGGAATTGTGTTGCCACCCTCGGTCAGCGGCAATCTT
>JAPUHG010000113.1 GCA_027297845.1 Gammaproteobacteria bacterium
TTGATCTCCGCAATGATGCCGGCTGCGAATTCCGCCCAGTTATCCGGCAACTCTCCGGCCATGCGCCGCTGATACTCGGCGGCAAGCTGCGGATGTTTTTGCCGATAGTCCGCAAGAACCTGTTGCCATTCCTGCTCCATGCTGGCGCCTTTCGCCGTAGCATCCCAACCCGCACGTATGTCATCCGGTACTTCGAACGGTGGGTGCGGCCAGCCGATGGCTTCTCTGACCAGGGCGATTTCTTCATCGCCCAGTGGCGCGCCATGAGTCGCTTCGCTGCCTTGCTTGTTTGGCGATCCCCATCCTATGACCGTCTTGCAACAAATCAGGCTGGGACGATCGCTGGCGCGTGCCTCATCTATGGCTTTTTTCAATGCGTCCGGATCGTGGCCATCGACATCGGCAACGACGTGCCAGCCATAAGCCCTGAACCGGCTCGGCGTGTCGTCGGTAAACCAGCCGTCTACCGGGCCATCAATGGAAATTCCGTTGTCATCATAAAAGACAATCAGCTTGCCCAGCCCCAAGGTGCCGGCCAGAGAGCACGCCTCATGCGAGATGCCCTCCATCAGGCAACCATCGCCGGCAAAAACATAAGTGTGGTGATCGACCAGGTCGAAACCGGGCTTATTAAACTGGGCCGCCAGAACCTTCTCGGCCAGCGCCATGCCAACCGCGTTGGTGATGCCCTGCCCCAGCGGGCCGGTCGTGGTTTCTATGCCGAGATCCTGATCGTATTCGGGATGGCCGGCCGTGTGATAACCGAGTTGGCGAAAATTGCGAATCTGCTCGATAGCGAGCGGATATCCGCTCAAGTGCAAAACCGAATACAGGAGCATCGAGCCATGTCCATTCGACAACACGAAGCGATCCCGGTTGTCCCATCGCGGATTTCCCGGGTTGTGCCTGAGATAATCATTCCAAAGAACCTCTGCGATGTCCGCCATGCCCATTGGCATGCCCGGATGCCCGGAATTGGCTTTTTGAACGGCATCCATCGACAGGGCGCGTATTGCGTTGGCAAGGTCTCTACGTTGAGGCATTTAGGCAAAATCCCGAATTGGAAAGCGGCGCATTTTCGCCGATGAGCCGTCAGCGGGCAACTGCCACATGCCTGATCTTGCAAATACTTTCTTTGCGGGCCCCGCCCGGTGGACCGAGTCACTTACTGCGCTTTGCCTGAGCTCGATTCGGCAGATTCTCCCGCCGCCGGTTCTGTGGGCGGTGTCAACACCAGCCATCGAAAACCGCGCACCTCAGACTCGTCGCCGACAGCAGGTTCGGCTACCGCCAAATGGTGAACCGGCGGCGTCTTTAGCTTGGCTGTCTGTGTTCGATCGACCAGGTGAACGCTGAGCAACAGCAGGGGCTTTCAGGGTTTCCACTTTATTGAACACCCCGGCGCCGGCATGATGGCGGGAGAAGCCCCGAAGCGGACCGGCGGCGTCTTTAGCTCGGAGGTCTGTTGTTTGATTGACAAGGTGGGCGCTGGGCGAAAGCAGACACGATCAGGTTTTCCACTTTATTGAACATCCCACCGAAGGCGTCTGCTCAGCCGGCCCATGCCCGGTGCGTGCAATCTGCAGCAGCGCGTCAAGTAGCTCGCGTGGAGTGTCAGCCGGCGGTTCTTCGGTCCGACCGGCGTCCAGGCGGCCACGGTATTGCAGCTCCAGATCCTGATTGAAACCAAAAAAGTCAGGGGTGCATACCGCTCCGTATTCGCTCGCGGTCTGCTGGCTCTCGTCAACCAGATACGGAAAAGGAAACGCCATTTCGGCCGCCAGACGCTGCATCTCTTCAGGCCCGTCCTCCGGGTAGCGAATTATATCGTTGCTCATGATGCCGACGGCCGCGACCCCTTCGGCCGCCAAGACCTGCAAGTCCCCGATAATCCTTCGTAACGATGCCTTTACGAAAGGGCAGTGATTGCTGAGAAACATGACCAGTGTCGCGCGCGAGCCTCGGCAATCCTCCAGCGTCCATAGCTTGCCGGCCGGGTCAGGCAACCTGAAATCGGGTGCTGGCCAGCCAAAATCACAAACAGGTGTTTCCTGGGCACTCATCGGCTACTCGGAGAAGGGAATATCTTTTAAAATACTAGCAGGCGGGCCACCAACAAACGACATAATCCTGAGCTCGGATGAAACCACGCTGCCCGCCCGGTATACTTATTTGTTTGCAGCACCAGTCGGCGCTCGCATAACGAGGAACCAGGGGTCCCTTTAGCATGCTGAAAGACTTTCTTTTTACTTCGGAATCGGTTTCCGAGGGTCATCCCGACAAGGTCTCTGATCAAATTTCGGATGCAGTGCTGGACGCTATTATCGCTAAAGACAAGAGCGCCAGGGTCGCGTGCGAAACCCTGGTCAAGACCGGGATGACAATCATCGCCGGCGAGGTAACCACGGATGCCTGGGTTGACCTGGAAGATATCACTCGCCAGGTGATTCTGGACATCGGCTACGACAATTCCGAGGTAGGTTTTGATGGCGCCACCTGCGCCGTGATCAATGCGATCGGCAAGCAGTCGGGGGATATCAACCAGGGCGTGGATCGCGAGAGCCCGGCCGATCAGGGCGCCGGTGACCAGGGCATGATGTTTGGCTACGCCAGCAATGAAACCGAAGTATTGATGCCCGCGCCGATTACCTTTGCCCACCGGCTGGTGCAACGGCAGGCTGAACTGCGCAAGAACGGAATTTTGCCCTGGCTGCGACCAGACGCGAAAAGCCAGGTGTCTATACGCTACGAAGACAATGTGCCGGTCGCCGTCGATGCCATCGTGCTGTCGACCCAGCACGACCCGGACATATCGCATGCGGACTTGAAGGAAGCGGTAATCGAGGAAATCATTCGTCCGGTTTTACCGGCTGGCTGGATCCACAAGGACACGCAGATGCATGTTAATCCAACCGGTCGTTTTGTGATTGGTGGCCCGGTCGGCGACTGTGGATTGACCGGACGAAAAATTATCGTCGATACCTATGGCGGTATGGCCCGCCACGGGGGCGGCGCCTTCTCCGGCAAGGACCCATCCAAGGTCGACCGTTCCGCCGCCTATGCGGGCCGTTATGTTGCGAAAAATATCGTCGCAGCCGGATTGGCCGATCGTTGCGAAATTCAGATTTCCTACGCTATTGGCGTCGCCGAGCCCACCTCGATCAACATCAATACCTTTGGTACCGGCGTGGTACCGGAGGAACGTCTGATCCAGCTGGTACGCCAGAATTTTGACCTGACGCCATACGGCATCGTGGAAATGCTCGACTTGTTGCGACCTATCTACCAGGCCACTGCAGCTTATGGCCATTTCGGCCGCGAGGAGCCTGATTTTTCCTGGGAACGGACCGACAAGGCTGAATTATTGAAAATGGAAGCCGCCGCCTAGCACTCGGTCAGACCACAGCCCATCTACAAACACGAAAGCGAGAAGCAGATCATGACCAGCGAAACTGCCACCCCCTTGCAGCCCGACTACCAGGTTGCCGATATGGGCAAGGCCGATTGGGGACGTAAGGAAATGGTGATAGCCGAGACTGAAATGCCTGGGCTGATGGCGTTGCGTAAGAAGTACGCCAAGGAGCAACCGTTGCAAGGCGCCAGGATCGCCGGCTCGCTGCACATGACGATCCAGACGGCGATGCTGATCGAGACCTTGACGGCACTGGGTGCGGAAGTTCGCTGGGCATCGTGCAATATTTATTCGACCCAGGACCATGCCGCCGCGGCGATCGCCGCAACCGGCGTCCCGGTGTTCGCCTTCAAAGGCGAGTCGCTGGAGGAATACTGGAATTTCACTCACCAGATCATGGAATGGCATGACGGTGGTACACCAAACATGATTCTCGACGATGGCGGCGACGCGACCATGCTGGTCATGCTCGGCACTAAAGCGGAAAAAGACGTTACCGTACTCGACCACCCGGGCAGCGAGGAAGAGCAATTTTTGTTCGCAGCAATTCGCCAGCGCCTGGAAACACACCCGGGCTGGTATGCCAATATCCAGAAAAATCTCAAGGGCGTCACCGAAGAAACGACCACCGGGGTCAATCGCCTGTATCAGCTGCAAAAAGACGGCCAACTGCCTTTCCCGGCGATCAACGTTAACGATTCAGTCACCAAGTCGAAATTCGACAACCTGTATGGCTGCCGCGAGTCGCTGGTCGATGGAATAAAGCGCGCCACCGATGTCATGGTAGCCGGCAAAATCGCGTTGGTTGCGGGCTATGGCGATGTCGGCAAGGGTTGCGCTCAGTCACTGAAAGGTCTTGGCGCAACCGTGTGGATTACCGAAATCGATCCGATTTGCGCCCTGCAGGCTGGGATGGAAGGATTCCGCGTCGTCACGATGGATTACGCCTGTGACAAGGCCGATATTTTTGTTTCTGCAACGGGAAATTACCTGGTGATCGGTCATGACCACATGGCAAAAATGAAGAACCAGGCCATCGTTTGTAATATCGGGCACTTCGATAATGAAATCGATGTCGCTGCGTTGAAGCAATACGAGTGGGAAAACATCAAGCCCCAGGTCGATCACATAATTTTCCCGGATGGCAAGCGAATCATTCTTCTCGCCGAAGGTCGCCTGGTAAATCTCGGCTGCGCGACTGGCCACCCGAGTTTTGTGATGTCCAATTCCTTTTCCAACCAGGTTCTGGCTCAAATGGAGCTCTGGAACAAGCCTGAGCAGTATGGCAACGAGGTTTACGTCCTGCCAAAACACCTGGATGAAGAAGTCGCCCGGCTGCACCTGGACAGGATCGGTGCCAGGCTCACGAAATTGACTCCGGAACAGGCTGAGTATATTGGGGTAAGCGTCGACGGTCCGTACAAACCAGGGCATTACCGTTACTAGCCGAGATTAGCACCGGAAAACCTGAGCAGATGCTGACCGCGATTTTTTTGTTCGTACTCGGATCGATCGGGCTGCTGGTTCTTGAAGAATACCTGCACAGTCATCCAGCGCTCAGCAATGTTGGTGCCTGGCTTAGCGAGCATCTCTATATCCCTCTGCTCAGGGCCGCCCTGGTCCTGATTTTCGTGGCCGCTGCCTATCCTGCGTTGTTCGGGCTGCACGACGCCCCGGCGCTAGGCAGTTTGCTGAGTAAAGGACATTATCGTCTGGACTGGTGGATCAACGGCGTTTTGCTGGTCAGCCTCGCTTTACCAGCCATCCCGGGCCTGGGCCGCATTCCCGGCATGGTCCTGACCCTGCAGGGCATCGTTGCCAGCGCCATGTTGTTCGGGTGGCTCGCCCATGATATGGGACTGCAACAATACTGGCTGTTCCCGAACTGGACCCTGCTGGCAAAAATCCTGCTGATCACCGGTGCTGCCGGTCTGTTGTCGTGGATGGCCGGGAATTATCTGCAAATCGCTCGCAAGAGGCTGGTCGCCGAAAGCCTGCGACTGCTCGCACAAATGCCCGCATTGATCATTTTTGGCGCGGCCCTGGGACGCCAGCTGGACGGTATCTAGTTAAGGCAGCGCGGCGGCCGGCGAGTCAGCCGTTTCCGCATTTTACCGTGGCCGGTGTGCAGGTCAATCGCGGCATCGGGCCACGATTTTCTGGAACAAGCCGCCAGAATAGGTCTCTTTGCTCCACTGATACGAGTCATTGTCGCTCGTGAAATCCTTGATTTCCTTTCGCCACAATCCCTTGGCAAACGGCTCCAGCGTGTCGAAGACCCGGCTGGTAATGGGCTTGAGCGGGTGGGCTCAACGGGGTTTATGATAATCGACAAAGACCAGTTTACAGCCGGGCTCGAGGCGCCTGACGTTGCGCGGATCGAGGTATGCCCAGTAATAGGTCTCCTCAAGATATGCCGGGATTACCGGCGCTGAGTGGCGCGGTGCGGTGCGTGATGCTGGTTTTGTCGAGATCAGCGAATTCAGCTCGCTCGTCCGTGAGACCCGGTTTGGGCCAGTGGAGATATTGACAATCTCCATAATTGCTCCTTTGCCTGCCGCAGGGGTATTGGCAGGGCATCCTTTCTTTGACCATTGGTCCTGGGCAGTTTTTGCCGCCGCTCTTTGCCAATGGTATCGGCCAGTACAAAAATCCTGAGTACCCTGATATATAAAATAGTAACCAGCTAAAGCCGGTGATGATCTGAATCAACTGCGGCGCAAGTGTCGGGGGGTTTCCGCTGCGGACGAATGGATTATTGCCAGTGCGGGAGAAACCCGGGCACGCGCAAGCGCCCGGGCGATTGGTCCGGGTGGAATTTAGGTTGTTTTGCTGCCAGGAGCAGCAGGCCGGATCCTTTTATTTTTTGGATAGCCGGATCCGGCCTCGCAAGCTTGGCCTTATTCGGCGGGCATTACGTTTTCGGCCTGGGGCCCTTTCGCGCCCATCGTCACCTCCATGGTGACTTTCTGGCCTTCATGTAATGATTTGCGGCCACTACCAGCGATGGCGCTGTAGTGAACAAAAACGTCTTTACCGCTTTCCTGTTCAATAAATCCAAAACCCTTTTCATCATTGAACCACTTAACGGTACCTTCTACTTGATCAGACATAACTCTCTCTTACTTTTAAATTTCCGATAAATCGGAGTTACAAACTACCAACTCGAATTGAATTGGCCTAAAACCTTTCACGCTTGCCTGGCTGGGGATTCCTCAGCGATTGCGCGTCGGCGACGCCAGCTGAGCTACGTTCCTTAGGTGGCGGCGATTGTACACCACGATTCCACGCTATTGCGACAAATTTTTGATATCGGCCTGGGTGCCCAGGGTCGCAGCTAACAATTTGGTGGTTTCTATCTCAAAAACGCTGTATCCGTCGCCCGCAGCGGCCCAGACAGTGGCGTAGGCGAACAGATCGTCATCGAGATAGGTATCGATCATTTGCGTGTGCCCCAGCGGCGGCACACCACCAATCGCATAGCCGGTGGAATCTTTGACGAATTTTGCGTCTGCTTTGCCCAGCGTCTCGCCATAAAGTGAGCTCAGTTTATCGATGCTCGCTGTGTTTTTTCCGCTGACCAGCACCAGCACAGGCTTGTCGCTGGTCAGCGCTTTGAACACGATCGACTTGACGATCCGGCCCTGACTGCAGCCTATTGCGCTCGCCGCATCGCTAGCCGTCCGCGTGGTATCAGGCAGGGTTCTGACCCTGCACTCCAGCCCCAGGTCGAGCAAAGCCGCGCTGAATCTTTGTAATCCAGTATCTGCCATTCAGATCGGTTTCCCCATGCTCATTTTGGTTCTGCCTGTATCAGTTCGCGTTTACCCTCTGCCGACAATGCCTTGATCATTATCTCTCGCCTCAATGCAGAGCCGTGGTCACCGGCCTCTTCCCGAAAAACCAGTCGCACCGGAAGCCTCGATCGGGTGTATTTGGCGCCCACACCCTGGTTATGGCGAGCCAGGCGGGCGTCAACGTCCTTCGCAACACCCGTATAGAGCGTCCCATCGGCGCATTGAACGATATAAACCGACCACATCAGACTGCCCGCAGAGCCGAAGCCGAGGTCGGCTTGTCTACTCCTCGCCCTCCCAATACTCATCCATACCCGATTGCTCGCGGGTGATGAAGCGGAACGTTTCGGGTTCTCCGTCATCGCCGGATGCAAACTGTGCGAGTACGCCGAATTTGCCCGAATCGGGGTACTCGGCAATTTCCGGCCAAATGCGGGTGCTTACCGCAAGATATTTCAGCTCGCTGTCTGTCGATGTATTGATAATCTGGTGCGCGGTTTCCGGCCCACCGGTCGGGCAGGCAACCACATCTCCCTCTTTGAGAGGATGCGTCTCGTCGCCGATGCGGATTTCTCCCTCGCCATCGAGTACAAAAAACATTTCTTCGTTGACCCGGTGGCTGTGAAAGGGAAACGCACGCTTCCCCGGGGGCAACACGGTCAGGTTGTAACCCAGCTGTTTTGCACCGATGCGGTCTGAAATGCCTCCCATTTTCGCTGCAAAACGATCGCCGTGACCCCAGGGCCGATATTCAAGATCGGCAATATTCAAGATAGCTTTACTCATATCGGTCTCCATGCCATGTACGCCAGAATAACTGACTCTATCACTGCTGATTACCAGATTTTCACTCGGTCCTCGGGTGCGAGGTACAAAGCATCACTTTCCTGGATATCAAACGCCTCATAAAACCCGGGAATATTTCTGACCACACCATTCACCCTAAACCTGGCTGGCGAGTGCGGATCGGTACCAACCTGCTGGCGCAGCCTTTCTTCTCGAGATTTGCTAAGCCAGGCCTGCGCATAGCCAATAAATACTCGCTGCACGCCGGTAAAACCGTCAATGACCTCTGGCGATTGACCATCGAGGGTCATCATGTAAGCTTTCAGCGCGATACTCAGGCCACCCAGATCGCCGATATTTTCACCCAGAGTAAACGTGCCGTTGACGTTCAGATCGTCAAACACCTTGAACTCGTCATACTGGGCGATCAACGCGCTAGTGCGTTTTTCGAACTCCGCCTTGTCTTCTTCGGTCCACCAGTTCCTGAGTACGCCGTCACCATCGAAAGCACTACCCGAATCGTCGAAACCATGCCCGATTTCATGACCGATGACTGCACCGATTGCTCCGTAGTTGACTGCGTCATCCACGGATAGATCAAAAAATGGCGGTTGCAGGATGGCCGCGGGGAAAACAATCTCATTCAATGCCGGGCTGTAATAGGCGTTGACGGTCTGTGGCGTCATCCCCCACTCGTGTTTTTGAATCGGTCCGCCAAATTTCTCAATTTCCCGCCGATACTCAACAAACTTGGATCGTTCCCGGTTACCAAAATAATCAAGCGCATCGATCTCAAGATCCGTGTACTCCTTCCAAATGTCGGGATAGCCGATTTTCGGGGTGAACTTGCTGAGCTTATCCAATGCCTCGACCTTCGTTTCCTCACTCATCCAGTCCAGTTCTTCGATGCTGGCGGCATAGGCCTTGATCAGGTTGCCAACCAGGACCAGCATCCTTTCCTTGGCCTCCGGCGGGAAATGTCTTTTTACATACACTTTACCGACGACCTCCCCCAGGTCACCGTTAACGACCGATACACCGCGACGCCACATCGGCAACTGCTCCTGCGCGCCACGCATCGTTTTCTGGTAAAACTCGAAGTTTTGCTGGTCAAGTGCTGCGTTTAGTCGGGATGCTGTAGCGTTGATCAGGCCCCATTGCAAATAGGTTTTCCAGGTTTGCATATCGGTGGAAGCGATAATCCCGTTCATTGCCTTCGTATAGTCGACCATCAAAATGATCAGCCTATCCAGTTCCGGCACATCCATCGCATCGAGATACTCCTGCCAGTCAAAATCCGGCATCAGCCCCGGAAGATCGGAAACTTCATACGGGTTGTAGAGCTTTACGATGTCGCGCGTATCTTCTTTCAGCATGTGTTCGGCCGCTATTCGCGTCTCGAGCGCCATCACTGTCTCCGCCGCCTGGGCGCCATTTCCCACACCGGCAAGATCAAACATTTTCTCGACATGGGCGACGTATTTCTCGCGGATTTCGACCGATTTCTCATCTTCGTTGAAATAGTATTCGCGATCGGGCAACCCCAGTCCGGCCTGCGGGATATACAATCCATACCGACTGGGATCTTTCAGATCAGGGTAAACAAACATGCCGAATGGTGTGCCATAACCCAACTTGTTCGCACGGGCAAAGTACGCGGCCAGATCACTGTGGTTTTCCAAGCCGTCTATGCGGCTCAATTCGTCAGCCAGCGGTTTTACTCCAAGCTCATTGCGCTTATCCGTGTCAATGAACGACTGGAACAAATCACCAACTTTTTGCTCGTTACTACCGTCCGCAAAATCACCTGAAGCCGACTCCTCGATGATTACTTTGACGTCCTCCTGCGACTTCTCGTGAACCATAAAACCAACGCCATAGCGCGATTTGTCTGCGGGTATCTCGGTATTCATCATCCAGGTACCGTTGACGTATGCTGTGAAGTCCTCACCCGGCGCCACCGAGTCGTCCATATTTGCCAGAATGACACCTGATTTCTTTGTTGCCGCGGCATCAGCTGGAACTGCAGGCTGTTGATCGCCCTGGCTACAGGCGCTCAAAATAAAGGCGCTCGTCAATACGCATAAATATTTGTTCACGATTTATCCTTCCCGAGATTAGTAACGGCGGGCAGCACCGATCAGACCGCTTTGTGAGCCGATCCAGTGGAACTCCCCCGACCAGATGTGTTTTTTGAAACCCGCACCGAACCGATTGCTAAACGTTCAGATTGGCCTTCAAGAATTTAATGTAGACTGATATGAATGTTCTCGCAAACCAACCGCTTTTTTTGGGCAGGTGGCGTCTAACCATGAACCCGGCAATGACGAAAATCGCAATGATTCAGCAGCCCGCCTCCGGCGACCGCGAAAGCAACATGGAAAAAGGCATCGCCGCGACTCGAGAAGCGGTCGAAAACGGTGCGAAACTGGTTTGTTTTTCCGAACTTGCGTTCGACCGGTTTCACCCGGTTAATCCGGCCGGACCGGATCGGGATGCACTGGCGGAATCCATACCGGGCCCTACTACGGATGCATTTACCGCCTTGGCTGGTGAGTTGGGAGTCGTCGTCGTACTCAATTTTCTTGAAACAGACGGCGGCAAAACATTTGACAGTTCACCGGTCATCGATGCCGATGGCAGCATCCTCGGCAGCACGCGGATGGTGCATGTGCCCGATTACCCCTGCTTCCATGAAAAAAGCTATTACACGCCCGGCGACCATGGCGCGGCCGTTTATAAAACGGCTATCGGCCGAATCGGCGTCGCGATCTGTTATGACCGGCATTATCCCGAATATATGCGGGCACTGGCCGTGGCCGGGGCCGAGCTTGTTCTGACCCCGCAGGCCGGCGCCGCGGACGAATGGCCCGCGGGCCTGTTCGAGGCGGAAATGCGGGTGGCAGCCTTCCAAAATGGTTATTTTACCGCCTTGTGCAACCGGGTCGGCAAAGAGCCGACGATCGATTTCGCCGGCGAGTCATTCGTTTGCAACCCTGCGGGTGTCGTCATTGCCAGGGCCGGTTTGGATAGCGATGAAATCCTTTATGCCGATCTGGATTTTTCGGAAGTCGCGGCTTCGCATGCGAA
>JAPUHG010000114.1 GCA_027297845.1 Gammaproteobacteria bacterium
CGGGAAAAGAGGCCGGGTGGACAGGCTGCCGACCGTCGAAAAGAATACGTTCCATCGCCGTGTCGTTAATAAGCCAGCAATCAGCTCGCTGACAAAATTCGATCATTGCCTGCCATTCTTCAGCGGTGAATACGGCGCCGCTCGGCATGGAAGGACTCATCAGCAATGCTGCCTTGACGGCACCCGGGTCGATCCCTCGCAGGGCGTGCAGATCAGGACGCCAGCCCTCCGCGGTGGGCGACATGGGCAGGAAACGTGGAACGCCGCCGGCCAGTCGCACTCGGTTAATCAGGCCAACGTAGGTTGGGTCGGTCAGCAGAACCTCGTCGCCCGGTTCGAGTACCGCGAGGAGTGTGTTGAATATGCCGGAAAGCCCGCCGGCACTGATTACGCACTCTGTTTTCCAGTCATAGTCCTGGCCGGACTGCCGGCTGACCAGCTTCGTAGCCGCCTGCCGCAACGAATCCAGGCCGAGGAAGGGCAGGTAACTGTTGGCGTTATCGTCGCCTGCCGCGTTTTTGGTGAAGGCAACTGCAGACGCCGGAGGCGGAATGTCGGTATCGAGATTCTCGAGACGCAGCACCTCCGCATCGGCAAGAGCGTCGGCAAGATCGCCCATCTGCTCCACACCGATTCTTGTGATGTGCTCAAGCCGTGATACGGACATCAGTATATCCCCTTGCTGGCCGGCGGAGGTTCGCCGGTTCCCCGGATCGCGGATCAGAAGAGTGCCCGAATCAAGAGAAGAAAACCGAGCGACGCGAGCGGGATGCCGAGCGGTGCGCCAACAACACTCAACGCGATGGTGACACCCGCAGCCATCAGGCCGATGCCGAGCAAGGCCAAGAGCAGGCGGCCAACGACAGCAAGGATAAAAGTAAGTAGCCGCCAGATGGCATAGAACGGCCACAGAAGTACTGGCACGTGACTGTGTGTCAAGTCATTCATTTCAGGAACTCCAGATACGACAAAGTGACGCCAACCACATTTTGATAATACAGTCATTCAGGCGCGCGAGCGGCTGCAAAAGTTGATCCCAACCAACTGGTTACGATTGCGGATTGTTGATTGTACCGCGTCAGTCCGGCAACGGTCCTAATGGGCTTGCGGCGCAATTGTCAGGTTCCATCGAAAAGACGATACCGGTGATCTTCCAGCCTTCCTCGGTTTTCAGAAAATTGAAGTTGTCGATTCCACAATGGCTGAATTCACCATCGACATACAGATCGTAGGGTGTCCACACGGCCGCCATGCGGTCATGCAGCAGGACCTGCGGATCCCAGAATCGCTCGATGAGTTTGCGCTCACCCTCAGCAAGTCCGTCAACATACTGCTGGTGGGTTGGGCGCATGATCTGCAAACCGTCCGCAGTCTCGCGATAGCCGTAGAAAATCCCTTCCGGCGTCAACATCGAGCGCATGCCCTCCACATCTCTGTCCGTCATCGCGTCAAAAAACGCCTGGACCATACCTACGACGGCAGCCCGGTCCTCAGCCTCGTTTGCCAGTGTCCCGCCAGCACACAACGGGCCACACAGAATCAGAGCCAATAGAAAATTTTTCATTGCGCAACGCTCCAGCGTTATTGTTCTCAGTTATGCCTGTCTTGCCGCCAGAACACGATCATCAGGACCGCGACAACGCCGACAAGAATGGCGTATGTTTTCCAGGCAGATACGCTGCTTCCGACCTGGATCGATTCATAGATGCCCGCACTATCCAGGACATACACTGCGGCGATGCCCGTCGCGCCAAGCACCGGTATCAATATTTGCAGGCCCATGTAGGGTGACATCGATGCACGGCGCCGCCAGATAAGCCAGCCAACGACATTGGCCAAAGCAAACAGACCCAGAACGGCGAACGCGACGGTCGGGTTTGCAGGGATGGACAGTAATCCCGCGACCAGCATCCAGCAACTGCCACCGATCTGGCCACCGAGCCAGCCACCGAGATTCCACCGCATGTGACTGGATTCGTTCATCGAATCGCTCTCATTGCCTATTCATCCTGAGGCAAATCATCCCAGATGTGATGCGTGATCCGCCACCGGCCATCCGCTGCTTTCCCAAGGATCGTCACGTACTTGCCATGATTTTCATAGCTGCCGCCATCGTACTGAAAAGCCAGCCGAAACGTGCCGCGCACATAGCCGAGCGTCCCGGAGCCCGCGACCTCGATCTCGGTCAGGTCAAAATCGGTGACTATCGTGGGTGGAGAAGCGGCCGGAAACCAGAATGCGCGTGCTGCTTGCTGCCCTTCGAGATACGGTAGCCCCGAAGGTGACAGCACGGGCTCATCAGCGAATGTGGCCATGACGGTATCGGCGTCATTCGTCAGCCAGGCGTCGGCATACGATTTTGCGGCGTCGCGCATCGCTTGCAGATCCGCGTCATCCAGTCCCTCAGCAAGAGCGGTGCCGAACAGCAGCGCAGCAATGACCCCGGCAATCATCGAGTATCCGGATCTTGTCATTTGCGGCGCTCCTTTCTGATGATCGGCTTCAGGCCAAATGTTATTTCGCCTGCAATCGGTGCATTCCGGGCCGGCCGAAGATTCGAAGCCACAGCCGATACGCAACGTTATGCGTCAGGCGCTACATCCAGCCCAGTTCTTTCATGGCCCAGGGTGCGTTCCAGACTTTGATCATTT
>JAPUHG010000115.1 GCA_027297845.1 Gammaproteobacteria bacterium
GACAATGTGCAAGTCACGGTTGAGTTGATTGCACCGATCGCTATGGAAGAGGGTCTGCGGTTTGCTATCCGTGAGGGTGGCCGCACCGTGGGTGCCGGCGTCGTCGCCAAAATCATCGAGTAATTTTTTTAACACAGGTACACGACCGGAAATTCCCGGTCGTGTGTCTGCTTTATTCGCGAGAGGTACAACAGGCCAGTAGCTCAATTGGCAGAGCGGCGGTCTCCAAAACCGCAGGTTGGGGGTTCGATTCCCTCCTGGCCTGCCACGGTTCCGGAGAGCCCCCAGCGGCTGCAGTGACGACTGACTTTACGATCATTCATGAATGCCCGGACCGAAACCGGTGCCAGCGCACTGGATACAGTAAAGCTTTTTCTCGCGATCGCCGTCCTGATAGGTGGCATCGTTGCTTATTACTATTATCCGGATCTGTCAGTCCTGATCAGGGCGGGCGGAATTCTGGCATCTGTCGTGATCGCTATTGTCATAGTCATGCAAACCGCGAAGGGCCGGGACATGTGGCAATTCATCCAGACCTCGCGTGTCGAGCTACGCAAAGTGGTCTGGCCGAACCGGCAGGAAACGACGCAAACCACGCTGGCCGTGATCGTTTTCGTCATTATCCTGGGCGTGTTTTTCTGGGGTCTGGATATGGGACTGTTATGGGTAACCAAGACTCTGACCGGGCAGGGTGGCTGATATGGCCCTGCGCTGGTATGTCGTGCATGCCTACTCGAATTTCGAGCACAAGGTAAAAAAATCGTTGCAGGAGCGCATCGAACTTGACGGCATGCAGGACAAGTTTGGCGAGATTCTCGTCCCCACCGAGGAAGTGGTGGAAATGAAAAATGGGCAGAAACGGCGTAGCGAAAGAAAATTTTACCCGGGCTATGTGCTGGTGCAGATGGTTATGGACGAGGACAGCTGGCACCTGGTGAAGTCGGTACCCAAGGTTCTGGGCTTTATTGGCGGAACCAGCGACAAGCCGGCGCCGATCTCAGAGAAAGAAGCCGAAAATATAGTGCAGCGGGTTCAGGAAGGCGTCGATAAGCCAAGGCCCAAAGTACTGTTTGAGCCAGGCGAAATGGTTCGTGTGGTCGATGGGCCGTTCAACGATTTCAATGGTGTCGTTGAGCAGGTCAATTATGAAAAGAGCCGTCTGCAGGTTGCTGTGCAGATACTCGGACGTTCCACACCGGTGGAGTTGGATTTTAGCCAGGTCGAAAAGGCCTGAGCCAGGTTTCAGGAAGAAACCAGAAGCGGGAAATACAAGGATGGGGCCGGTTTGCCGGCATGTCGGAATGGAAGCAGGCGGGGAGCCGCAAGGCGTTTGCACCCAAACGAGGTTTTGAATAATGGCCAAGAAAGTTCAGGGATATATCAAGCTGCAAATCCCGGCAGGCCAGGCGAACCCCAGTCCACCGGTCGGACCGGCACTGGGCCAGCATGGCGTCAACATCATGGAATTTTGCAAAGCCTTCAATGCCCATACGCAGGGCGTTGAGCCGGGTTTACCGATTCCCGTCGTCATCACCGTATACAGCGATCGAAGTTTCACCTTCATCAGCAAGACACCGCCCGCAGCGGTGCTGTTGAGAAAAGCCGCGAAGGTCAAGAAGGGCAGCGGCACGCCGAACACAGAGAAAGTCGGCAAGGTTAGCCGCGCCCAGCTCGAGGAAATCGCCACCGCCAAGGATCCGGATCTGACCGCCGCTGATATGGACGCGGCTGTGCGGACGATCGCAGGTACTGCCCGCAGTATGGGTATAGAAACGGAGGGCGTCTGAGATGGCCAGGATCAGTAAAAAGAAAAAGTCCTGGGCGGACAAGATCGAGCCAGGAAAGAATTACGCTATTGACGAGGCTCTGGCGCTGGTCAAGGAATTTGCCACGGCCAAATTAACCGAGTGCGTCGATGTATCGGTCAATCTCGGCGTGGATCCGCGCAAATCGGACCAGGTCGTTCGTGGTTCGACAGTATTGCCACACGGGATCGGGAAAACCATACGGGTGGCTGTGTTCGCGCAGGGTGAAAACGCTGGCAAAGCTACAGATGCCGGTGCCGACCTGGTTGGGTTCGAGGATCTGGCCGAGAAAATCAAAGGTGGCGAACTCGATTTTGATGTGTTGATCGCCACGCCTGACGCGATGCGCGTTGTTGGACCGTTGGGTCAGATTTTGGGTCCCCGTGGACTGATGCCGAATCCGAAAGTTGGCACGGTAGCCGCAGATGTGGCGGCCGCCGTAAAAAATGCGAAGGCAGGACAGGTGCGTTATCGCACCGACAAGGCCGGAACTATCCATTGCCCGATTGGAGTCAGTGATTTCGACGTGAAAGCGCTTCGTGAAAACCTGAGCGCCTTGCTATCTGATTTAAACAAGGCAAAACCGGCTTCGTCCAAGGGTGTGTTTTTGAAGAGCCTGACCCTTTCGTCAACACAGGGACCGGGTGTCCTGGTGGATCAGGCCACGATAGAGGTATAGGGAATGAGTTTCCAGATGGCCGGCCTTTTTTAGGCTGACGCCCCCGGAAACGGTAAAGAAGTGTATGAGCGCCGGAGCGATCCGGTGAGCGTCGAAGACCGCAGGTGAGTGAAGCATGGTCGCAAAGTCGCGGCTTGAATGCGGAGCTTTTAATTGAGCCAATCGGCCTGCGCAGACCGTGTTACCCGCGTCAGCATTCTGTGCTGAAAGGGCCACTGTCGATGACGCAATGGCGGGAACGCCGGAGTGTCAGTGAGGTGGGCGGAACAGGATGTTCCTCCTTTATTTATAGATGGACCCTTTTAGACAGGAGGTAATCATGCCATTGCGTCTGGAAGACAAGAAAGCACTTGTCGCAGAGGTCAATGTAGTGGCAGCCAATGCTTACTCGGCTCTTGCGGCTGAGTATCGTGGTCTGACCGTTACGCAGATGACAGAATTGCGCAAAGAAGCGCGCGAGTCTGGCGTCTACATGCGTGTGGTCAAGAACACACTGGCACGAAGAGCGATCGTAGGTACTGAGTTTGAGTGCCTGAGCGAGATCCTCAACGGCCCGGTGTTGCTGGCGTTCTCCCAGGAGGACCCCGGTGCAGCGGCCCGCGTGGTGAAGAAGTTCGCCATGGAAAACGACAAGCTGGTAACTGTCGGTCTGGCCATTAACGGCAATCTGTTGCCGGCCGCCGATCTGGATCGTCTGGCGTCACTGCCAAACCTCGAGCAAGCGCTAGGCATGCTCGCTGGCGTTATTCAGGCGCCAATTACCAAGCTGGTTCGTACCCTTGCCGAACCGCACGCCAAGATGGCGCGCACGTTCGCGGCTGTTCGTGATCAAAAGCAGGTGGCCTGAACCGCTACTGAGCAAACGACTATTTAATTATTTGTGTGGGTAACACAACAGGAGTTTTAGAAATGGCTGTAACAAAAGACGAGATTCTCGAAGCGATCTCCAACATGAGCGTTATGGACGTTGTCGAACTGATTTCCGATATGGAAGAGAAGTTCGGCGTGTCCGCTGCTGCCCCGGTGGCGGCTGCCGCAGCACCCGCTGCCGGTGGCGATGCCGCAGCTGCAGAGCAGACTGAATTTGACGTTGTTATGACTTCATATGGCGCGAACAAGGTTTCCGTCATCAAGGTTGTTCGTGCAATGACCGGTCTTGGCCTGAAAGAAGCCAAGGATCTGGTGGAGTCCGCTCCTGCCCCGGTCAAGGAAGGAGTAACCAAGGATGAAGCAGCAGACGTTCAGAAAAAACTTGAGGAAGCTGGCGCAAGCGTTGAAATCAAGTAAGCGGAAGGTCCGCTTGCTTTGTTCTTCGAGCACGGGCTTTGCCCGTCAACCAGGATCGGCTGGCGACCATGTCGCCGGCCTTTTCCTGTTTCTGTTTTATTCCGGGCTGCAAGCCGCTGTATAGCGGCCTGATGCAACGGCCCGAACCGAGGTAGCACACGATGGCATATTCGTTCACCGAGAAAAAGCGTATCCGCAAGGACTTTGGCAAACAGCCCAGTATTCTTGAGGTGCCTTATCTTTTGTCCATACAACTCGATTCGTATCGCAAATTTTTGCAGGTCGATGCCGACCCGAAAAAGCGCAACGATATGGGATTGCACGCGGCGTTCAAGTCCGTGTTTCCGATCGTCAGCTATTCCGGAAACGCCGCACTCCAGTACGTGAGTTATCGACTTGGCGTGCCGGTGTTCGATGTTAAGGAATGCCAGCTTCGTGGTCTTACTTACTCGGCCCCGTTGCGGGTGCTTGTCGATCTCGAGATCCGTGACAAAGAGGCCCCGGGTGCGGAAAAGCCTGTGAAGGAAATCCGCCAACAGGAAGTCTATCTCGGCGAGATGCCGTTGATGACTGACAACGGTACCTTTGTAATCAACGGTACCGAACGAGTCATCGTTTCGCAGCTGCACCGTTCACCGGGCGTGTTCTTCGATCACGACAAGGGCAAGACCCATTCGTCGGGCAAGCTGCTGTTTAACGCGCGGGTCATTCCGTATCGTGGGTCCTGGCTCGATTTCGAGTTCGACCCCAAAGACTGTATTTTCGCCCGCATCGATCGCCGTCGTAAATTGCCGGTCACGATCATTCTGCGTGCCCTCGGAATGGAGGACGAGGAGATTCTGTCCACGTTCTTCGAGTTCAACGATGTAACGCTGGGCAAGAAAGCGATAAAAATGAAGTTGGTGCCATCACGCTTGCGCGGAGAGCCTGCGCCATTTGATATCAAAGTGGGTCGTAAGATCATCGTCGAAGAAGGTCGCCGCATCAGCGCTCGAAACGTCAGGCAGATTGAAGAAGCCAAGATCAAGGAACTGGAGATTTCCCCGGAATATCTTGAAGGCAAGATTCTGGCGCACAACATCGTCAATAAGGAAACCGGTGAGCTGTTGGCCAAGGCCAACGATGAGCTGACCGTGGAGTTGATCGAGCAACTGATCGAGGCTGGCCAAAAGAAAATCCGGACCCTGTATGTGAATGAGTTGGACAAAGGTCCGTTTATTTCCAATACGCTGCGTATCGATCCAGCGACGAATCGCCTGGAGGCGCTGGTCGAAATTTATCGCATGATGCGCCCTGGCGAGCCGCCGACCAAGGACGCAGCAGAAAACCTGTTTAACAACCTGTTTTTCAACCCGGAGCGCTACGATCTGTCGGCTGTTGGCCGCATGAAATTTAACCGCAGGGTTGGCCGCGATCATTCAGAGGGCGAGGGTGTGCTCAACAAGGAAGACATCGTCGCCGCCTTGCGTACCCTGATTAATATCCGCGACACCAACGACACGGTCGATGATATCGATCACCTGGGTAACCGTCGTATTCGCAGTGTCGGCGAGATGGCCGAAAATGCGTTTCGTATCGGCCTGGTTCGGGTCGAGCGCGCAGTCAAGGAGCGGCTGAGCCTGGCTGAGTCCGAAGGGCTGATGCCCCAGGAGATGATTAACGCCAAGCCAGTGGCGGCGGCGGTCAAGGAGTTTTTTGGCTCCAGCCAGCTGTCCCAGTTCATGGATCAAAACAACCCCTTGTCAGAGGTTACCCACAAGCGGCGCGTGTCGGCGCTTGGGCCTGGCGGTCTTACCCGTGAGCGCGCGGGTTTCGAAGTTCGCGATGTTCACCCGACCCATTACGGCCGGGTATGCCCGATCGAAACGCCTGAAGGTCCGAATATCGGCCTGATTAATTCCCTGGCGGTTTATGCGCGCACCAATGCTTACGGTTTTCTGGAAACACCGTATCGCAAGGTGAAGAAGAGCAAGGTCAGTAGCAAAATCGAATACCTGTCTGCTATCGAGGAAGGTCAGTACATGATCGCCCAGGCGAACGCGAAGCTGGACAAACTTGGCCGTTTTACCGACGAGCTGATTTCCTGCCGTTTTCGCAACGAGTTCACGATGGCGAACCCGGACCAGATCAACTATATGGATGTCTCGCCGCGCCAGATCGTATCGGTCGCGGCATCGCTGATCCCGTTCCTCGAACATGATGATGCCAACCGCGCCTTGATGGGCTCGAATATGCAACGTCAGGCGGTGCCGACCGTGCGTGCTGAAAAGCCGTTGGTGGGAACCGGTATGGAAAGGTCGGTCGCGACAGACTCGGGGGTAACCGTGATTGCACGCCGCGGCGGCCTGGTTGATTCGGTCGATGCGTCCAGAATCGTGGTTCGGGTCAATGACAAGGAAACCGGCGTCGATGAATCGGGCGTGGACATTTATAACCTCACTAAATACACGCGCTCCAACCAGAACACCTGTATTAATCAGCGCCCGCTGGTGAAGGCCGGCGATCAGATTGAGCGTGACGATGTGCTGGCCGATGGGCCGTCAACTGATATGGGTGAGTTGGCCCTTGGACAGAACCTGATGGTCGCGTTCATGCCATGGAATGGCTACAACTTCGAGGATTCGATTCTGATTTCGGAGCGCCTGGTCCACGAGGATCGCTTTACGACTATCCATATCGAGGAACTGACCTGTGTCGCGCGCGATACCAAGCTGGGTTCGGAAGAAGTCAGTGGGGATATTCCGAATGTGGGTGATTCGGCGCTGGCCAATCTCGACGAATCGGGTATTGCCTATATCGGCGCGGAAGTAAACGCCGGCGACATCCTGGTCGGCAAGGTAACGCCAAAGGGCGAAACCCAGTTGACACCGGAAGAAAAGCTGCTGCGTGCCATTTTTGGCGAGAAAGCATCGGATGTGAAAGATACTTCTTTGCGGGTACCGCCAGGGATGGACGGAACCGTTATCGATGTCCGGGTGTTTACCCGCGATGGCGTAGAGAAAGATTCTCGAGCGTTGGCTATCGAAGGAAGCGAGCTGCAGCAGGTCAGGAAAGACCTTAACGATCAGCAACGTATCCTCGAAGACGATATCTTCCAGCGGGTCGAGAAAATGCTGATCAACAAAATGGCGGATGGTGGCCCGAACAAGCTGAAAAAGGGCAGCAAGATCACCAAGGCCTATGTCGAGGATTTGCCGCGCGACCAGTGGTTCGAGATTCGTTTGCACAACGATGACGCGGCCACCAAGCTGGTGCACGCCAAGGAACGTCTCGAGGAACAGCGTCAGGAGTTTGAGCAGCGCTTTGAAGAGAAAAAGCAGAAAATCACCGCCGGTGATGACCTGGCGCCGGGCGTGCTCAAGATGGTCAAGGTTTATCTTGCCGTCAAGCGTCGCATTCAGCCGGGCGACAAGATGGCAGGCCGCCATGGTAACAAGGGTGTAATCTCGACCATCGTACCGGTTGAAGACATGCCATACCTTGAGGATGGAACGCCGGTCGATATTGTGCTGAACCCGTTGGGTGTCCCGTCGCGTATGAACGTCGGCCAGGTGCTGGAAACACACCTGGGCTGGGCGGCCAAAGGACTCGGCCGAAAGATTGCCGCGCTGCTGGATCAGCAGCGACCGATAGCCGAACTGCGCAAATTTCTGCACGAAATCTACAACACCACCGGTGGCAAACAGGAAAACCTCAAGTCATTCAACGATGCCGAGCTGCTTGAATTGGCGGGTAATCTGCGTGATGGAGTACCGATGGCGACGCCGGTGTTTGATGGCGCAACCGAGAGCGAGATCAAAAACATGCTGGAACTCGCGGGTCTTGCCACCGATGGCCAGAGCATTCTTTACGATGGCCGCACCGGTGAGGCTTTCGATCGCCCGGTTACCGTGGGTTATATGTATATGCTCAAGCTCAACCACCTGGTTGATGACAAGATGCATGCCCGCTCAACCGGACCGTACAGCCTGGTTACCCAGCAGCCGTTGGGTGGCAAGGCGCAGTTCGGTGGCCAGCGCTTCGGCGAGATGGAGGTCTGGGCGCTGGAAGCCTATGGCGCCGCCTACACGCTGCAGGAAATGTTGACGGTCAAGTCGGATGACGTGCAGGGACGCACGCGTATGTACAAAAACATTGTTGATGGCACACACCTGATGGATGCGGGAATGCCCGAGTCCTTCAACGTGCTGGTGAAGGAAATTCGTT
>JAPUHG010000116.1 GCA_027297845.1 Gammaproteobacteria bacterium
CCGTATAGCGCAATAACAGACCTTCCAAATTCTGCTCCAACGATTCGATTCGCTCATCGGCATCGCTGACCAGGGTCAGCTCGCCGTCACCGGTCAGGCTCGGGTCCTGCCGGACAAGCTGGTCAGTCAGCGCCCGTCGCCGATCGTCGAGAATACTCAGTTGGGCCGTCAGATTTTGCAAATTATCCAGGGCAATTTGCAGCCGCTCAAAATAGCCGCCGCTCTCGCCGGGAAGAAGACCGACGTTTTCGCGTTTGAAATCTGCAATCGCCAGCTCGTGCTCTCGCAACTGGGTCTGGTACGTGGCGATTTCCTTGTCCAGAAAGCGTATCGTTTCATTCGAGCCTTTGGCACGACCTGAGATTACATCTTCTTTAAAGGTATTCAGCAGGTTTGAGACCACCGCGATGCTCTTGGTGCGTTCGACATCGCGATAAGTAATCTGGTAGACACCATCATCGCTGCCACGCCGTGTACTGGTACTTTGGATACTAATTGTCCGCCGGAGTTTCGCCAGCAATTGTTCCTGTTCGATTAGGCTGGTCGCACGCAAATCGAGATCGGTCTCGCGTGCCACGCGGCTGAGTACTGGCCCGCTCAGCATGGCCTGGCGCACCAGCGCAATCTGCGAGCCTTCGTCCGCTTTGATAATAACCCCACCCATGACTTCGTCGAGCCGGGTCGTGGTATTGACGTAAAAGCGGGATTGCGCCTCGAATTGATCGGGCAACATAAAGATTGCAGCCCAGCCAAACAGGCAGATCACCCAGACGGCAAGCATCGCCCACCAGCGAAAACGCCAGGCACCGCGAATCTCATTGATAATGAATTGGAATCCCTCCTGCATTTTTGTCCTGCCTCTACTTAAGTCCCTGGTTAAAACCTTGCCGCAGGCACGATCAGTACATCGCCCGGGTAAATACGAATGTTCTGCGTCAGATCCCCCTTGCGCATCAGGTCAGCTACACGAACCGGGCATTCGACAGAGTTTCCTTCAATCTGGCGAATAATTTTCGCGCGATTACCGGCCGCAAAATCATCCAGACCGCCAACCGCAACCACGACATCGAGCAGCTTGATACCGGTCCGGTATGGCAACGACTGTGGGTTGGCGACATTACCTACCACCTGGATCTGGTTGGCGGCACCCTGGCTCGCCACAATGATGTTGACCGTGGGCGTACGCAGGTACTCTGCGAACACGGCTTCAATGTCGCGCGCCAACTCGGTCGGCGTCTTGCCAACCGCCTGCATGTCCTCGACCAGCGGGATGGATATCTTGCCATCGGGTCTGACCGGAACAGTGGTCGTCAGATCGGCGTTTCGCCAGACAAAAATTTGCAGCGAGTCACCGGCACCGATGATGTAGTCGGTCGAGTGTTTTCCCGGCTCAGGACAGACTGGCGCTACACCACGCTTGCCACCACCGGCACAGGCAACCAGCGACAAAAAGACCAACGACAGGCAGGTTAATCTTAGCTGCCTGCCAAGGTCCACCCGCAGAGCAGTTGTTCTTTCGCCCGTCATGATTGCGTCTCAAGCTCGGCCAGCAATTCCTCGGCATTTTCACGTTCGCCAAAGGGCCGTTCATCAGCCAGGATCTCATTCAGGATTCTGATGCTTTCGACAGTCTCACCCTGCCTGCTTTTTGCAACGGCGAGGTGGTAGCGGATGTCCAGCACATCCGGCGACAACTCGGCTGCGGCTTCCAGCCGACGAGTGCCTTCCTCAAACTGGCCGCTTTCCAAAAGAATCCAGCCCAGGGTATCGACGACCGGTCCCGATTCGGGAGCCAGCTCGACGGCTTTACGTGCCAGACTTTCGGCCTGGTTGTCGCCGGCCTCGAAATACATCCATGCCAGGTTGTTCATGGCCATAAAGTTGTTTTCGTTGATCTCGATCGCGCGCTGGTATCCACGTTTCGCTAAGTCGGTGTCGCCCTGAGCCTGGTGATACTGCGCCAGGATCGTTATCACTGTTCCGTCATCAGGATTGTCAGCCAGCCAGGACTCCAGCAAATCATGGGAATCTGTTTTTCCGGCCTGCGAACCAGCCTGGTAGGCGCGGATCGCGACCGGGCTGACCGGTCTGATGGCATAAGCGCGCCGGTAAGCACGAGATGCTTCATCCATTCGATCGAGCGCCATCAGGACATCGCCTTCCATTGCATAAACCGCTGGGTTCTCCGGGTGTTTTTCGCGTAATTTATCGGTGATTTCCAGCGCTTTTTCCGGATAACCGTCGCGCATTTCCATGACCGCCAGAACCATGGGCGCGGACATTGCATTTGGATCGAGTTCGATGCTTTTTTCGAGCGAGGCCCGGCTGTCCGTGCGCGCGCCCAATGCCATTTGTGCTCTCGACAGGTTGTAATAGGCGATACCGGATTGGGGAGATATCTCAACGGCGCGCCGATAAAAGCCCAGCGCTTCGCGGAATTTGCCAAGATCGAGCATGGTCTCACCAGCCGCAGTCAGCGTGCGTAGATTTTCAGGCGCCAGTCTCACCGCCTCCCGAATGGTCCGCTCGGCACGCGGGCCATCGCCTTGGCGAGCATAAGCTCTCGCCAGCATTTCCTGTGGCTGGCTCTCTTCCGGATTGCTGGCGATCGCCGTCAACAATAGACTGACGGCATCGTCCAGGCGATTGTCGCGCGCGGCAAGGTCGGCCAGGAACATCAGCGCCGGCAGGTTTTCCGGGTCGATATCCAGTATGGGCTCAAGGACCTCGCGCGAGGCCTCGTGATCGAGCGCCTGCATTTCGAGATAGGCGAGTCGCAAGCGCGTCGCAATATTGCCCGAATCGATAACCAACGCTTTCTGGTAATGCCCGCGCGCTATGTCCAGTTCCCTATGGCCAAGAAAATAACGGCCAGCCAGGTTAAGAACCTCTACCTGATCGCCGTGTTGAGCCAGGATACTTTCGATCTGCGCATCGGCTTCCTCTGACCGCTGCTCCGCCGTATAGGCCATCGCCAGCATAAGCTCACGGCGATAATCAACATCGTCAACGGGCAAAGATTCAAGCAGGGTAATCGCCTCATCGTTACGCCTGGCGGCAAGATAAGTAGCGCCCAGTCTGAGCGCAACATCGACATTGTCCGGTTCCGCAGCCAGTGTTTTTTTCAGTAACTCTATGGCTTCACCGACGTTTCCACTGCTCAGTAACGCCTGACTGGCAAACACCGAGATTTGCGCGTCGATCTCACTTTGCTCCAGAAGCGGGCCCAGCGTTTCTATTGCTGCTTCCGGCCGCGAAAGCCTCATCTGAGTCTGTGCCAGTAACTTGTGGGCGGCACGGTTATCGGGGGCAAGTGCGATGACCTTGCTGAGAACGAGCTCGGCCTGCGAGAAATTTCCTTGTGCCATATTGACCGCACCCAATAACAACATCGCCCTGAGATCACCGGGGTTGCTGTTTAGCGCACGCTCCAGTTCAGCGGCCGCGGTAACGAAATCCTGTTTCCCGTAAGCAAGCCGCGCGACCAGTAATCGCGTCATTGGGTTGCCGCCGGCAAAGCTCCTGAGCTGGTTGATCGTCTGTTCCGCGCCCTCCAAATCCTGCAGCCCGAGCTGAGCATCGGCCAGGCCTGTCAATGAAACCATTTCGCTAATGCGATCAGGCTCTTGTTGCGCGGCCAGTACCGCCAGCCTGAAGGAATCGGCGGCACCCTCCAGGCGTCCATCCCGCAAAGCCATTTGTCCGTTTAGCACCCAACCACGAGAGTAGTTCGGATGCTCTGTGATCAACTTTTGTATCTCGGCCTGGACTTCCTCGGTCCGGCCCTGTTTGTCCAGCGCACCGGCCAGACCCCAGCGTGCTCTTGCAGAATCAATGTCAATTTCCAATACTCTCCGAAATCGCGACTCTGCTTCAATCGAACTTCCCAGGCCAAGTAGTGCAAGCGCACGGATTTCAATTGCCTGCGATTCGCTTAAACCCTCGGTGCCGCCGTCGAGATCGAGTGCCTCCAGGATGCCGGCGTAACTGCCCAACGTGAGCTGGATATCATAATGCAGCGCCGTTTGAGCGCTGGCTTCGGCGCCCAGATCGATTGCTGCATTCAATTCCTTCTCGGCAGCCAGTGGGTCGCCCAGCGCCAGTGACACTTCTGACAACAACAAACGTGCCTCAATATTGTCGGGCGACGACTGCAACAGATTCTTTAATTCAATGATCGCGGTGACATAGTCATTGTCGGCAACTTTCTGTTGCGCGAGTTCGAGACGGCTTGCCGGATCGCGACTGCATGCCGCGAGTCCACAAAGTAATGCCAGCAAGAAAAGCAATCCTTTCCCGGCGGGGCCAGTTCTAACTATTGCTGTTGTCTTGTTCATTTTTCTACTTCCCGTTTTGATTCCAGACGGATCACAGTTCGCGCAATCCAACATTGACTGGTTTATAAATGCTGCCGGCATGATCTTTCAGTATTCGCCTTTCGTTTGCACAGTCACTTTCGCAGGCCATGGAGACAGCCAGCAAACCGGCCTTCCCTGCGCCCCACCTCGACTGCCATCCCTGCCAGAGTTTCACATTTACAGGTGAGACCAGGCTGCGCGATCCGGTCTCGTACGTGTACCACAGCAGTCGTTTATCCTGCCGCCTCGATTCAAGAACGAGCTCGCGCATGGCTACTTGCTCGCCGTTTTCCAGCATAATCGACGCTCTATCAGTGCTCGCCTTTCTCCACATCGACTGGCCTGCAATATTATTCCCGGAGCCGATCAGTTCCCGTCCCTGGGCCTGGTTGACATACCAGTTTGCGTACACGTCGATTTCAACGCCGGACAGGTTGTATGCAACCAGCGCTTCACCGCTGGCCCCCGGGTAATG
>JAPUHG010000117.1 GCA_027297845.1 Gammaproteobacteria bacterium
ATCAGCGGTCAGATGCGCAAAGGCTGGCGATTGGACATGCTGCCGCCCTATAGATTGGCCAGCGTCAAGAACAGGCACACCAACCAGAATCTGCTGGTGACGGACGGTGCCGAGCCCGGCTGGACCGGTGTGGAATTGCGCCAGCCCAATATCAATATCGAAACCATCAGCCGGGTCGAAAATGCCGGCTCATCGCTGGCGGCCAGCGGCTGGAACGAACAATTCGATGAGATTACGACGACTCTGTCGCTGCCACCGGGTTTCCGGCTGTTGGCGGCGCCAGGTGCCGATTATTCGGGCGGCGCCTGGCTGCAACGCTGGCGTCTGCTGGATCTATTCCTGGTGCTGCTGATTGCAGTAGCTGCGGGACGAATGATCACGCCGTTGTTCGGCGGGTTGGTCCTGGTCATGATGACGCTGACCTACCAGGAGGTCTTCGCGCCGGTGTGGAGCTGGCTGAACCTGCTGATCGCGATCGCGTTGGCCTCGGTCGCGCCCGAAGGCCGCTTCCGCAAACTGACGCAGCGTTACCGCACCATCAGTTTCCTCGCGGTTTTAGTGATCGCGGTCCCGTTCGCCGCGAACCAGGTGCGGCTGGCGATGTTCCCACAGCTGGAGCACAGCCGGTTGACGGATTTTCAGTATGCCGATGCCTATGGCATTCGGGCACCCGGCCTGATGGCGATGAAAATGGAGCAACGTCGTGAGGGGGATCGCACTGGTGCTTTCATGAGGAGTCCCGAAAGTGCATCGGTGGATGCACTGGAGGAAATTGTTTCTGGCAATGCCAAGTCGGCCTCTTTAATCCTGGCGAATTCCGCACGACCCGGGCGGCAAAGCATCATGGATCGTTATGCCGCCAACACCTTGTTGCAGACCGGCCCGGGCAAACCGCAATGGTCGTGGAACAACTACCAGCTGCGCTGGAGCGGCCCGGTACTGGAGAGCGAAAGTGTCAGGATGGTGATCATGCCGGCCTGGTTGGTTTCAATCTGGCGGATTGCCGGTGTGTTGCTCCTCGCGCTGGTCCTGGCCACCTTGGCGCGCAGAAACTACAAGCTACCCGGAGCCATGGGCAAACTGATTCCTGGCAAGGGTTCGGTGGCCATACTATTGGCCGCGCTGCTGGCCGCCCCGGGCATGGTACCCACGGCAAGAGCCGATATCCCCAATCAGAACCTGTTGGCAGAGCTCAAACAGCGGCTGACGCAAAACCCCGAATGCCAGAACCGGTGCGCGGAATATGCCAGCGCCAGTGTTGCCATCAGCGAAAACCGGGTCGATATGACCCTCAATGTGCAGGCGATCGTAAAGGTCGCGGTACCTTTGCCGGGTAGCGGCGATCGCTGGGAGCCCGCGACCGTGCGGGTCGATGGCCAACCCAGAAGAAATATCCTGCGCACGCCGGATGGCGTGATGTGGATCGAACTCGATGCCGGCGTACATGAGGTTCAGCTAAGTGGCCCATTGAACGCCAGCGATTCGCAGGAGCTATTCTTTTCCGAGCGCCCGCACCGGATCGTGTTAACGGCGAGCGGCTGGGACGCGGCGGGTGTGGTCGATGGCAAACTACTGGCGGGTAGTATCAGCCTCACGCGAATAAAAAAAGACGGCGAGGAAAAAACGCTGAGCTCAGATCGCTTCCCGACCTTTGTCAGGGTTAGCCGGCAGATCGCCTTCAACCTGGACTGGACCATCACGACGACCGTGCGGCGCAGAGCGCCTGCGACCGGTTCGATCACCGTCGAGATCCCGTTGCTCGAGGGTGAGTCGGTCGTTAGCGAGCGCGTCGAGATCAGGAACGGCAAAGTGATCGTGGCGCTGCCGGCCAACGGCGGCTTATTCAGCTGGAGTTCAAGGCTGGAGCGCGCCGACTCACTGCAACTGACGGCGACGGAAGACAGCGGCTGGACGGAGACCTGGCTGCTGACGACCAGTCCGACCTGGCTCATCGATTTCACCGGCGTCCCGGAGGTGCAGGCGGTATCGGTTGGCGCTTACTGGGTCGCCGAATTCGATCCACTGCCGGGGGAGGTCCTGGATATTTCGGTTTCACGCCCGCTAGCGATCGCCGGCGAAACGCTGGCGATAGACAATGTGCAAATCTCCAGCAACATCGGTAAACGCTCGGCCAGTTCGACTCTGAATTTCTCCTACCGCAGCACCCAGGGCGATCAGCATACGATTACCCTGCCCGCCGATGCCGAAGTAACCCGGATCATGGTCGATGGCCGGCCGCTGCAAGTGAGACCGGAAAACGGCCTGCTGCCGTTGAGCATCGAGCCCGGTGAGCACCAGGTGACGATCGACTGGCGCGATTCGCAAAGCGCCGGGCGCAGCAACCGGACGGCGGTGGTCGATTTGAATTCCCCGGCGAGCAATATACGCCTGCAACTGCGGGTCCCCGAGAACCGCTGGGTTTTGTTTACCAGCGGACCGGCGCTGGGGCCGGCGGTGCTTTACTGGCCGGAGTTGTTGCTGATGATCGCGATCGCACTGGTCCTGGCGAAAATCAAACGCACACCGCTGCGCAGGAGAGACTGGGTACTGCTCGGCCTGGGTCTGAGTACATTTTCCTGGGGCATGCTGATGCTGATGGCGATCTGGTTGTTTGTCATGGATTATCAGCAGGACATCCGAGGCAAGCTCGAAAAGCAGCAATTCAACCTGTTGCAACTGGCGCTCGGTATTTTCTCGGTCGTGGTCCTGATCCAGTTGCTGGTCACCGTGCCGAATGGCCTGCTCGGTTCACCGGACATGCAGATCATCGATTCGGATTTCCAGCCCAATACCTTGAACTGGTTTGCCGATCAATCCGCTGGCGAGCTACCCACCGGCAGTGTGATTTCCGCACCGATATGGATGTACAAGGTGGCGATCCTGTTGTGGGCGCTGTGGCTGAGTTTTGCGCTGATTCGCTGGATACCATGGGCCTGGCGCTGTTTTAGCAAAGACGGCCTGTGGAAGGGTAAATTAGAAACCAAGACGAGCTAACGTAAGCTGTGATATGCGGGTTGTACTTATCTTTTCCTGGTGCGTTTTCTCAGGCGTTCGCGTTTCTTTTCCTGACGCGGGGTTAGCTTGTTGCGCTTCCCCGCGTAGGGGTTCTTGCCGCTGCGCAGCTCGATGCGTATCGGTGTGCCTTGCAGACGGAAAACCTTCCTGAAGTGATTGATCAGGTAACGCTGGTAGCTCGTCTTGACCTTACTGGTCTGGTTACCGTGGATGACAATGATCGGCGGATTCCTGCCGCCCTGGTGGGCATAACGTAACTTGATCCGCCGGCCACCGATCAGCGGATGCTGATGGCGGCTTACCGCGTCCTCGAGACAGGCCGTCAGTTCTGGCGTCGACAAGTCCCGCATCGCCGCCGCATAGGCTTTTCTGACCTCACCCAGTAATTTGCCGACGCCGGTGCCATGCAATGCGGAAATAAAATGCAGCGAGGCGAACTCGACAAATGGCAGGCGTAATTCGATGCCTCGGTGTACGTTCTGCTTTTGATCCTCAGTCAGTCCGTCCCACTTGTTGACCGCCAGCACCAGCGCCCTCCCCCGTTGCACGATCAGGCCCAACAGGCCCGCATCCTGATCGGTGACGCCATCCTGACCATCGATCAACGCGATGACGACGTGGGCATCATCGATCGCTTTCAGGGTTTTGATGATGCTGAATTTCTCGACCAGGTCGGTGACCCGGGCCCGGCGGCGCACACCCGCCGTATCGATCAGCGTGTAATCCTGTTTGCCGCGGGTAAACGGAATGAACACGCTGTCCCGGGTGGTACCCGGCTGGTCGAAGGTAACCAGTCGCTCTTCACCGAGGAAGCGATTGATCAACGTGGATTTACCAACGTTGGGACGACCGACAATGGCGACCCGGATTCCCGGGTACAGGCTGTCGAGATCGGCTTTCTTGTCCGGGAAACCCTCGAGTACAAAGTCCATCAAGGCGGTGATGTTGTGCCCGTGTGCCGAGGAAATCGCCAACGGCTCGCCAATACCCAGGGCGTGGAATTCGGCGCCGGCGACATCCGACTGCAAACCCTCTGCCTTGTTGACGACCAGGTGCAATGGTTTGTTCAGCCGCCGCAACATTTCTGCGACATCGGTGTCGCTGGGCATCAAACCCTCGCGGCTGTCCACCATGAACAAGATCACATCGGCCTCGTCCAGCGCGGCCTGTGTCTGGCGCGCCATCAGCGCGGCGATCCCTTCCTTTTCACCCGACAGGCCACCGGTATCGACCACCAGGTAATCCCGCGGACCAACCTTGCCAAAACCGTATTGCCGGTCGCGCGTCAGCCCCGGCACATCGGCGACCAGCGCGTCGCGGGTGCGGGTCAGGAAATTAAAAAGTGTGGATTTGCCGACATTGGGTCTGCCCACCAAGGCAATAACCGGCAGGCTACCACCGGTGTCCGTGCCCGCCGACGGGTTCATGGCCGACCTCAGCCCTCTTTGTCAGGCAGGATCGCCCGGTAAGCCGACAGGTAGCCGGCATCAGTTTGCACATAAACAAGGTCATCGAGTACCAGCGGTGCCGAGCTGATCTGGGTAAAACCAACTCTGTGGCGCGCTACCAGTTTGCCATCCGACCTGTTGAACCAGTGCAGATAGCCCTCGAAATCGCCGGCTACCAGGAAATCGCCATACACCGCGGTCGTCGTCAAATTTCTGCGGTGTAGTTCGTCCTGTTGCCATATGACCTCGCCATTGCGACGGGTCATTGCCACGAGGTGACTGTTTTCGTCGATCAGGTACAAGGAACTACCATCGCTGGAAATGCCGCGATGACTGGAGAGTTCACGTTCCCACCAGGCCTGGCCCGATTCCAGGGCCAGCATTGCAGCCCGTCCGTGGTAACTGGCCACAAAAATATCCGCACCCATGACCAGCAATTGCCCATCGATATCAGACAAGCGTTCGATTTCCGTCCGTCCGGTCGCCGGACTAACCAGTGTTTCCCATATGGTAAAACCGTCTGCAACAGAAATAGCCATCACCCGGCCATCATCAAATCCACAAATAACCACGTCGCCGGTGATTACCGGACTGGAGTTTCCACGCAGCGTCAGCCGGGGCACTTCCTGTTCGACCAGCCAGACTTCGGAGCCGTCTTTCGTGGAAAGTCCATGAACACTGCCATCGACCGTGCGTACGACAACAATATTTTCGCCAATCGCCGGCGTTGACAGTACTTCACTGCTCAGGCTGGTCTGCCAGCGCCGGGATCCATCAAGGGTATCCAGCGCGACCACTTCGCCGTCACTGCTGCCGAGTACCAGAATTCCTTCACCCACGCCCGGCCCGCCGGAAAAGGCGATATCCATCTTCGTCTTCCAATAGGTCTTGCCACTGATCGTATCTACCGCAACAACCTTGCCTTCATTACCCGCTGCATAGACGCGCGCACCATCGCTTACCGGGCCCAGTCCCAGGTGAAGGCTCTCCGCATCGCCGCCAACCCTTATGCCCCAGACCTTGCGCACTTTAAATTCGCGATCAAATTTGACCAGCTCTACAGGCGGATCGACCGGTTCATCCTTGCCAAAGATTCCGCAACCAGCAATCAGAACGACAGCGAGTGAAACGACGGCCACACGGGCGACAGGGTTGCTCATGAATCCTCGCCAGGCTCTATGACGGATTCATCGGCCCCGTCCTCGACAATGTCCTCGACGATGTCCTCGCCAATGTCGTCTGCAATCGGCAACTCTTCGGCCACCGGTTCCGGCGCCGCAAGATCATCCAGTTTCATCTGCAATACCTGGCTATTAACCACGCCCTGAGTAAACAGGCTCAGCGCGTTCAAATATTCGTCGCGAGCCGATGGCTGATCGCCCAACCCATAGTGGGCATCTCCTCGGAGCTCGTGATAGCGTGCTGCGAACTGACCTGGATCGGAAACTGCAAGCGTTGCCAGGGCGGCGGCGTAGTCTGCCTGCTCCATTTGCAAACGTGCCAGCCTGAGCCGCGCAATATGCCGAATTTCCTCGTCATCGGTACTGGCAAGCACGCCGGACATATAGCCGGCAGCCAATTCCGCCTCCGACTGCCCTACGTGGTATTTCGCCAGAGCGAACGCCGCCTGGTCTGCATAGGGCGTATCCTGGTATTCAGCGATTAATCTGGCGCCTATTTCCAGTGCGGTTACGGCATTGGAATTTCCCATCGCCTCACTCATGGCGGCGTAGGCCTCCGAGCCTTCGTTGGCCCGCGTTTCGCGATACTGTTGCCACTGGTTCCAGCCCACCAGCAGACCCACACCCACAACCAGGCCGGCGATAATGAACATGCCGTTCTCGCTCCACCACTTACGCAGCATTTCTACTTGCTCTTTCTCCGAAAGAAAATCGTCCACTTCAACTCCTGTTCTGACCTAAACGTCTGTCTCGTCTGCCGCCAGTAACTGGCGAACCCGATCAACTAATTTGCCCTGCTCACAACTTTGCTGGGGCTCCTCGGTACGCAGCGGCTTGATCGCGATGGTGCCCGCAGCGCACTCTTCTGCACCCAATATCAGGGCCAGTTTCGCGCCACTTTGATCCGCTCTTTTCAGCTGGTTTTTGAAACTGCCGCCACCGGCATTACATTCCACTGCGACACCGCCCAGGTTATTTCTGAGCATCTCGGCCAGACTCATTCCCTTGAATTCGGCATCCTCTCCGAGCATCGCAAAAAACACATCGGGCGTTGCCTGCCCGCTCGCAAGTCCGGCCTGTTCCACCAGCGCGACCAGGCGTTCCATACCCAGCGCCCAGCCAACCGCTGGCATCGACTTGCCGCCAAGTTGCTCCACCAGACCGTCGTAACGACCGCCCGAACATACTGCGTCCTGTGCACCCAGCTGGTCGGTCACCCATTCGAACACGGTGCGGGTATAGTAATCCAGACCGCGTACCAACCTTGGCTCCAGCTGGTATTCGCAGCCCGCCTCATCAAGATACCGGCGCAGACCCGCAAAATGCTTCTCCGATTCCTTATCCAGAAAATCCGTGACTAGCGGGGCATCAGCAATGATGCCGCTCATTTTCGGGTTCTTGGAGTCGAGAATACGCATCGGGTTAGCAGCCAGCCGCCGCTTGCTGTCATCGTCCAGTGTTTCTGCGTGGGCCGAAAAATATTTGACCAGTTTTTTCCGGTAAAGCTGGCGGGATTCCGGTGTCCCCAGGCTGTTGATCTTCAGTTTCAGCCCTTTGAGCCCGAGTTCCCGCCACAGCCGCGCGGATAAAAAAATCAGTTCCGCATCGACATCCGGCCCGGCGAAGCCAAGCGCCTCGGCATCGAGTTGGTGAAACTGCCGATAGCGACCTTTTTGCGGTCTCTCATAGCGGAACATCGCGCCGGCACACCAAAGCCGCTGCCGCTGGTTATACAACAGACCATTGCTGAGACCGGCACGCACGATACCTGCGGTACCTTCCGGCCGCAAGGTCAGGCTTTCGCCGTTGCGATCCTCGAAGGTATACATTTCCTTCATGACTATATCGCTAAGCTCGCCAATAGATCGTTTGAACAGCTCGGTGCGTTCGAGCAGCGGCACCCTGATTTCCTGGTAGCCATAGGCAGCGAACAAATCGCGGGCAACCGCCTCCACCTGCTGCCAGGTCGCAGTCTGCGCGGGCAGAATATCGTTCATCCCCCGAATTGGCGGTATACCTTTACTCATATGTCCAGTCCGCCGGTTGCGCAATGGCAAACCGGCTGTACAAACCCCGCTAACGGTTACTTTCCGAGCCGTGGATTATTGATCACGCTCAATCGTGATCTGGGCTGTGTTGCCGCGGCGTCGCGCATTTTGCAATGCAAATGGCTCGCCGTCCACCAGGATTTCCACACCGTCAACAAATCCCAGGAAAATTTCCATCGGTGGCTCTCCGGTCAGCGTAAGCTGGCTGCCCGCCATGCCCATTTCATAGATCAGTCGCGTCCCCCGGGCATCATAGGCCTCAACCCACGATTCGCTATTGAAGCGAAACGTCAGCTGTTTCGTCGTCACCGCCTCTGCCACCGGTGGTTCGCCAGCCGTCGAATCCTCCGCGACCTTCAAATCGCCCGCTGCAGACGGCAACTGAACGGGTAGCGCAGTGCTGGACGGATTTTAGTCTTCGGCGTCACGGACAGGTTCATTAATCGTAATCTGGGTTA
>JAPUHG010000118.1 GCA_027297845.1 Gammaproteobacteria bacterium
AACCAGCGGTATTTGCTGACCGATCGCGGCGATATCCTGGCGCTGGCCAGCACCAGCGGGATATTTCGCTTGCCACACTCGTGATAAAGCGTCGGCCACAGCTCGGTCTCGATAATGATCGCCAGGGCGGGCCTCGCTGCGTCAAAAAAACGGCGCACGGCTCCAGGCAGGTCATAGGGCGCGTAACAGGGTTTTGCGCAGTCACCAAGCACGTCTCGGGCGCGTTGTGCACCGGTTGGCGTTACCGTCGTAATCACGATCGGGAGATCCGGATTTCGTCGGTGCAACTCGCGAACCAGCGGGGCCGCGGCCTGTACTTCCCCGACCGAAACCGCATGCACCCAAATAGCCGGTCGTGGCACCGACAGGCGCGTATACCCAAACCTTTCCCCGAAGCGATCAAGGTAGGCGCGATTGAAAAATCCACGCCACAAAAGAAAAACGACGACGAATGGCGCTATCAGGTATGAAAGAGATATGTAAAGCAGTCGCACTAATTCGCCAAGACGATTATTCGCCCCGTATGGATTTGATGATGCCGCTGGTCGAACGACCATCTATGAATGGCAATATCTTTACTTCCCCGCCGTTTGCCAGCACGCTTTTCCCACCGGCGACATCGTTTACCTGGTAGTCACCCCCCTTCACCAGCACATCCGGCAATACCACTTCTATTAATTGCTCCGGCGTATCTTCCGAAAACGGCGCGACCCAGTCTACCGCCGCCAGACCGGCAAGGACCGACATTCGATCGGCAAGCGGGTTGATCGGTCGGCCCGCGCCCTTTAGCCTGGTCACCGAATCGTCGTCGTTTACCGCAACCACCAACCGGTCGCCCAGGGTCTTGGCTTCTTCAAGATAAGCGACATGCCCTGCATGCAAAATATCGAAACAACCGTTGGTCATCACTACACGCTCACCCCTGGTTTGCGCGTCCCGAACAAGCGTCTCCAGGGAGTCCCGGTCGACCAGGTCACGGCCACCCTTGCCACGCTGATGTAACGCCATGCGCAACTCGTCCGCGCCGACCGAGGCAACGCCGAGTTTGCGTACGACCAGGCCAGCGGCGAGATTCGATAATCTTGCCGCATCTTCGGGCGATTGCCCCGCCGCGAGCCCGGCGGCAAGCACTGCGACTACCGTGTCGCCGGCGCCGGTTACATCGTAAACCTCACGCGTTTCGGCAGGCAGATGAATCGCTGCGCCGGACTCGGGGATCAACGTCATGCCCTCCCCACTGCGCGTCAACAGCAGAAAGCCGAGGCCCAGTTGCTGGCGAAGGGCCCTGCCCTTTTCTTCCAGTTGCTGCAGATCCTCGCAAGGACCAACTACCGACTCGAACTCAGACAGGTTCGGGGTCAACGCTGTTGCACCGGCGTAGCGCGAAAAATCACTGCCTTTCGGATCCACCAGCACAACCAGATCACGCTCCCGGCAGGCCGCAATCACTTCTTGCACGTTGCCCAGCGTACCTTTTGCGTAATCCGACAAAACGATCACGCCATGCTCCGGTAGTGCCGCCGAAATCTGTTGTTCAAGGCTGGATCCATGGCTGGGGTGCGGTGCCTCCTCGAAATCCATTCGCAGTAATTGCTGGTTTCGGCTGATCACGCGCAGCTTGGTGGTTGTCGGAATATCGGGCATGCGCATAAACTCTACTTCGACTCCCTGATGGGCAAGCAGAGACTGCAGGCTATAAGATGCATCGTCGTCACCGGTGATCCCCAGCAGTCGCGTTTTTACGCCAAGACTGGCAAGGTTGACCGCTACGTTGGCGGCGCCGCCGGCGCGTTCCTGGTTGCTGGTTACCCGAACGACCGGGACCGGTGCCTCCGGAGATATTCTCGAACATGGACCAAACCAATAACGATCCAGCATTACATCACCGGCGACCAGTACGTTTGTATCGGCAAAAGATGGAATCGAAAACGCCATGAATGAATCTGCCAGGAGATGGACAAACCAGGCGGCATGTTACCATAGCGCCCGCCGGTCAAGGCACTCAGTCCGCAGAGAGCAACCCTGAGTAGCAGCGCCGATGACAGAAAAACGCAAGCCATTGTTCATGTTTTTGTCGCCCACGCACTGGGGAGAGTGGCTACTGGTTGGCCTCATGCGTTTTTTTTGCGTGTTTCCCTTTAGATGGCAAATCGCACTCAGCCAGCCAGTGGGCTGGATGCTGAAACACACAATGAGACGTCGCCGGCGTATTGCAGAAAAAAATATTGCCCTGTGCTTTCCGGAACAGGATGCAAGGCAACGTAAATCCTTGCTCGACAGGCATTTTCGTTCGCTCGGAATGAGCATTTTCGAAATCGGACTGGCCTGGTGGGCCAGCGATCGGCGGTTGGCAAAAATATCCAAGCGGGATGGTCTGGAAAATTTGCAGAATACGCTCAACGAGGGTAAAGGCGTCATCCTGTTTAGCGCGCATTTTACGACCGTTGAACTTGCGCCGCGCCTGATATCGCTGGATAGCCCGGTTGGCGGTCTTTACCGTCACCTGTCGCTGCCCTTGTTCGATGAAATGATGTACCGAGGTCGCTCCCGCTTTTCCGGCCAGCAAATCGACAAGATGAACATACGCCAGCTCATTCGAAACCTGCGGCAAGGACATACCGTATATTTTCTGCCCGACCAGGCTCACGCAGGTTCAAACAGTACCGACTCGGCTTTTTTTGGTGTAAAAGCGCCCACCAACACGACTTTGTCGCGCCTGCTCACGGCGACCGGCGCGGTTTGTCTTCCTTGCCTGGTCTTGCGTGAACGAAACGATGCCGGCGAATATCACTATCGCGTCCAATATTTTGCGCCGCTGACAGAATTCCCCGAAGATCCGCAGGAGGCGGCAAACTTGCTCAATAAAATCATCGAAAACTGGGTCAGGCAGGCTCCCGAACAATATTTCTGGATACATCGGCGGTTCAAGAGTCACCCCGGCTTGTATGAGTAGCGTGCACGTCACCGCCACGATGACCGGTAACTAGTCTCGCCTCTCACGGAACACTAGAATGCGAAAATACACGAATGCCCCTCGGTAACCCTACAGAAAACAAATGACAGGAAAAAACCAACAACCATCAGGCGTGCTCCATTATCCGCCGGGGTCATTGACCAGGTTTTTGGGTCCTCGTTTTTGGCCAACCTGGGGCGGGCTGATCCTGTTGCGGCTCATGATCACGCTACCGCTTTCGATCCAGCTATGGCTGGGACGTCGGCTGGGAGAAATTCTTTTCTACCTGTTGCCGCGGAGGCGTTTTTACGCAGACAGGAATCTTGAATTGTGCTTCCCGGAATTCGACCGGGCCGATCGCAAAAAGGTACTAAAAAACAGTTTCCGCAATGTTGGAATGTCGGTCTTCGAAACGGCGATGGCATGGTGGGCATCCGATCACCGGATGCGCGGCCTTTATGAGATCGATGGACTGGCTGAAGTCGACAAGGCGCTGGCAAAGGGTCATGGAGTATTTCTGCTTACCGCACATTTTACCAATCTCGATATCTGCGGGCGCATGCTAAACATCGCCGGCCTTTCCTATGATGCGATGTACCGCCGGCACAACAACCCGCTGTTGGAGGAAATTATGCGCCGTGGCAGGGAGCGTTGCGCCCGCACTGCAATCGCAAAGAGAGACTTGCGCGGAATCATGAAAAGTCTGCGCGAAAACAGACCCGTATGGTATGCGCCGGATCACAGGAGTCGCGGCAGCATGAGCGCGGTGGTCCCATTTTTTGGCGAACCGGCGGTCACCAGCACCGCCACCTCTTCAATCGCCAGGTCAAGCAAGGCCGCCGTCGTGCCTTTTGTATCGACCAGGGATGGCAACAGGCCATATTACAAGCTCAAAATCCTGCCCGCTCTCGATGATTTCCCAAGCGACGATATGCTCGCCGATACATTGCGAATCAATCGTGCTATCGAAAGCTGGATTCGCGAATGCCCGGCACAATATTATTGGGTGCATCGGCGGTTCAGGGACCGGCCGGAAGAATACGGCGATGCCTATGCCGAAAAAAACTGATCCATGCCTTGCTTGCCAAATGAATGTGAACAGCGCAGGACCGACCGCGGATTTTATCCGCGGTAAGCGTCCATCAAGGATTGCCAGTCCGCTTCCGATACATTGATTTTTTCATCCTGGATACTGATTTTTTTGAGGGAGCGATGAAGACGCTTCAGGTTTGACTTCTTCCATGCGCCGTCGGCCCTGATTTCACCGCGATCAAAATCCAGCAAATGCATATCGGCGTTTTTGTCGAGCAATATATTATGGCCCGTCAGATCGGCGTGAAACGATCCCGCATCGTGAAACCGGTGTATACATCGTCCGATAGTCGCCCATTGAGACTTATCTACTTCACCGGCGCTCAACCATTTTGATAAGGGTTCTGCGCCGATGATTTTTTTGGTTAAAAGATCCGCTGTGTAAGACAGCCCATGACGTCTGGAGATCGCCGCTACCGGTTGTGGTACTGGCAGACCCAAATTCCGCAATTTGGCCAGCAGTCGCCATTCGTGAAATGAGCGGGTACGGTCTTCACCGAGCCAGATGAAATGGTCATCGATCCAGCGCCCGACCAGGCCACCACGTCGATAGTGGCGCAACGCCCACTGACTTTCGCCCGATTCCACGAAATAGACTGTACCGCGGCCACCAGCGCTGCCCAGTAAACGGCCCTGATTCCGCCACCAGGAAAACTCACCCAGTTTGCAGTCGGGTTCACTGACCAACTCCGGGTCAAAAATCATTCCGCATCCATGATCACGAAAATATTGTTCGCTCATGTCAGTGCCGTGCTCAATGCGTCCAGAACCAGGTCGGGTCCAATTTTTCTCAGACAATTGAGGTGACCAAGAGGGCATTCCCTTTTGTAGCAAGGACTGCATTCAAGATCGAGATAAAAAGTCTGCGCCTTTGCGCTCAGCGGCGGCGTGTTTTTCGGCGAAGAAGAACCATAGATCGCCACCAGCGGTATTCCGACCGCGGCGGCAATATGCATCAAACCCGAATCATTGCTCACGGCTGCGCTGGCGAGAGCAAGCAAATCAATTGCATCTTCGAGCTCGGTGCTCCCACAAAGATTCCTGACGGCGCCCAGGCCCTCGGCGATAGCCTCTCCCGCCGCATGGTCTTTTTGCGAACCCAGCACCCAGACCGCAATACCCTGACTGACCAGTTCGTCGGCCAGCCGATGATAATAATCCAGCGGCCAGCATTTGGCCGGTCCGTATTCGGCGCCCGGCAACAGGGCAACAATTTTCCCATAGGGATCGAGATCCAACCTGGCGATCAGGCGTTCCTGGTTGGCATAATCGATCGTCAGTGCAGGCGGTTGAATCTCAACTGCGCCCGCAAAATCGTTCGCCATGCCCAGGGCGACAAATCGCTCCGTCGTTGTTTTTAAGACGGCGCGATCGGCGCTGCGGATATCGTTGAGCAAACCATAACGATGTTCACCGAGGTATCCGGTACGCACGGGAATGTTGGCATGAAATGGAACCAGGGCCGCCTTGAATGAGCGTGGCAAAATGTAGGCTTGCAAGTAGCGCTCCTTACGCAACTTCCTGCCCAGTCGGTAGCGGTCTCGCCAGCGAAACTCACCGTGCCCAATTGGCATCTCGATCGGCCTGCGCACTTGCGGCATCCGGCGCATTACGGGCAACGACCAACCGGCGCACAACACGTCAAGCGGGGAATCCGGATGATCTTTCTTTAATGCTATTAGCAGGGACTGGGTCATCACCATGTCACCAACCCATGATTGACCGATGATTAAACGCGGCCGCGCATTTTCCTCATTGCTCATCGGCGGCCAGATCATCCAGGTACGCTTTGACGCCATCTTCGACAGGGCGAAATGGCTTCTTATAACCGGCGGCACGTAGCTCACTCATGTCCGCCTCGGTGAAACTCTGGTAAATGCCCTGCAGATGATCGGGAAACGGTATGTATGTGATCCTGCCCTTGCCATGCCAGCCAATAACCGCA
>JAPUHG010000119.1 GCA_027297845.1 Gammaproteobacteria bacterium
GTCTTGTCGAGGACCTCACCGCCCTGTTTAATGACCGCGGCGGCAAGCTCCACGGTGATATGCAGGACGATTTCGAAACTTAGGAAACGCCCCGGCAGTTAATCAATTCATTGATTAACGTTGACGGTGATTGAATAAAACCAGCCCATCGTTCCCCGCGACTCAGCAGATCGTCAACTTCCGTCGTTTTTGCGATAGCGTCAATTTTTTCCGGTATTTTCAAAAATTGGATCTCGTGAATATTGTGGTTAGCCCAGGTAATCCACTCGAGTAACAGTGCCAGGCCCGCCGAATCGGTATCCGTAACTCCGGATAGATCGACTACGAGGCGGTCGTGTTGGCTAAACTTTTCCAGGCTAACGCCAAGAATTTCACCGACGCTGGCAAAGGTCATCTCGCCGCTTAGCTGGAAATGGCCGCCACCCTGGTCTTCGAGTTTGAATTTGCTCATCTAGTCTTCTTTGTCTTTGGAGCCCTGGCTGAACAAATATTTACTGATGAGATTTTCAATGACGATCGCGTCCTGGACATAATAGATTTCGCTACCATCTACCAGGCTGTCCAACGAGCCCCCCGCCTGCAGCCCGATATACTGACTGCCAAGCAGCCCGGAGGTCAAAATGGCGGCATCCGAATCGTCCGGTATCTGGTCGTATTGACTGTCGATTTCAAGAATTACGATTGCCTTCAGTTTTTCTTTGTCAAAACTGACCGATTTTACGCGCCCGATCGTAACTCCCGATATCGAAACGGGGGCGCGGATCTTCAGGCTCCCGATATTGTCGAATTCTGCCGTCACTTTATAGGTTTTCGCTCCGGAAAAGTCGTTCGACCCGGTGATCTGTGTGGTTAGAAAAAATAACGCGCCCATGCCAAGCAGCACGAAAAGCCCCGTTCCCATTTCGATTGATCGAGTCTGTTGCATTGTTCTACCTCAAATTGCGACTGCGGTGATCATGAAATCCAGGACCAAAACCGAAACCGCTGTAATTACCACCGTTCTTGTCGTTGCCCGGCCGACGCCTTCTGCTGTGGGTATTGCATTATAGCCTTCCCATACCGCGAACAAACTGGCGGCGATGCCGAAGACCACGCTCTTGATGATGCCCTCCCACACGTCGCTACTTTCAACCGAGCTCCGCATTTGCTGCCAAAACGCTCCGCTATCCACGCCCAGCATGTCGACTGCGACCAGGTGCGCACCCAACAAACCCAAAACGCAGAATATGGCGGTCAGCATGGGCATGGATATCACCGCACCCAGAAAGCGTGGCACCAAAACCCGCCGCAGGGGATCGACCGCCATCATTTCCATCGCAGACAACTGTTCTGTCGCTCTCATCAGGCCGATTTCAGACGCGAGTGCAGTGCCCGCACGACCGGCGAACAACAGCGCGGTGATTACCGGACCCAGTTCCTTGAGCAAGGAAAGTGCTGCAAACGCGCCGACCGAGTCCTCGGCATTGAACTTGGCTAGATTCGAATAGCCTTGCAGACCGAGGACGCCGCCAACAAAAAAACCACAGGTCATGATGATCACCAGCGACAATGCACCGGCGTTGAACACCTGGACCACGACCAGCCCGAATCGGCGCACCAGTACTGCGGGTGAATACGCAATCAGCCGCAGGAAAAACAGCTGCAACGCACCGAAGGTGCGCAGGAACTCCAAGAATGTACGGTAAAGGTCTTTGAGCATCGCGGACTACTCGGCGTCACGCCCGAGAAGTTGCTCTGCGTAATCCGGTGCATCGAAATGAAACGCGACCGGACCATCGGCCATGCCGTGCATAAACTGCCTGACCAGGTCGGAGGACGCTTTGTTCAGTTCGTCCGGACTGCCCGATGCAGCAACCTTGCCGTCCGATATCAGATAGCTGCGATCCGCTACCGCTGTTATCTCCTGCACATCATGGCTGACCAGGATGCTGGAGACGCCAAGCACATCATTCATTTTGCGAACCAGGCGGACGATTACACCCATTGAGATTGGATCAAGCCCGACAAATGGCTCATCGTAAATGAGGATATCGGGATCCATCACCATCGCCCTGGCGAGAGCCACCCTGCGTGCCATGCCGCCCGATAATTCAGCCGGCATCATGTCGGCAGCCCCGCGCAGCCCAACCGCATGGAGTTTGGTAAGCACGACATGGCGTATCAATCGGTTCGGCAGATCAGTGTGCTCGCGCAATGGAAATGCGACATTTTCAAACACGCTAAGATCAGTCAGTAACGCGCCGTTTTGAAACAACACGCCGAAGCGCCGCCGCAGGCGATACAGTTCCTTTTGATTGAGCGTTGCGATATCCACCCCATCGACCAGGATAGTGCCGCTATCAGGTACCAGCTGGCGGGTAATCAGGTGTAACAAGGTCGTCTTGCCGGTACCGCTCGGTCCCATAATGGCAATCACCTGTCCGCGCGGGATACAAATGTTCAGCCCGGTGAATATTGCCCGCTGCCCCCGGGTGTAGTGGAGATCGCGAATCTCGATCAGGTATTCGGCCGCATCGTTCATAGCGTGTGCCCTGGTTCTTCCGAAGAGCCCGATCAGTATAGACGGCCTTCATGGTGGACGCGACAAAGCTGAGGCAGGTTGCCGGGCCACAGATGCAGATCAGGTGTAGACACCAGGTTTCGCCGGCAAAGCGGGCGATTGGCCAGGCGCAGGGCGATTCTTGGGAAAAATCGAACGACTTTTCCAGTTAAGATCAGGCGTTAATCAAGTACCGGCGGTCTCTGAGGAAATACTGACTTCGTCATCCGTCTTTAAGTCATTCGAGCTGGCCCGATACTCATTCAGCAGTTGCGTAAGCCACAAACCGAAAGCAATCTGTTTATCGCTTTCGCACTCGATGTGATACGGCTTCCCGCTCATAGAACTCTTGCTGGCCAGATTTTCGATGAATTGCT
>JAPUHG010000012.1 GCA_027297845.1 Gammaproteobacteria bacterium
ACATCGTTGTCCCGAGGCTCTTGCTATACGTTGCTAACGGCCTTTGAGGGTGGCGCTTTCGCGTTTCTCGCTATATGGGGCCTCCAGACGAACATCTAAGGTCCGCCACAGGCTCCTGGTCAGTCTATCCCATCAAGGCCGGCGGGGCATCTTTCCAGATTAAGTTAAATTGTTTGTATTCATTGGTTTAGGCCGGGTTTTGGAAGCCCGCCTTGAACGGCTTTGATTTGTTCAGGCCCCCTCGGTGCGCCGGGGACGCGGTTGCAGATTACCGCCACAGTTCGGGCAGCGGTTGTTCATCTCAGCCGAACAAGGGGAACAGAAAGTACATTCGTAGCTGCAAATCCACGCTTCACCATCATCCTTTAACGATTGCGCGCAGCGCTCGCATTCGGTTTTCATCTCGAGTGCCATGGTCAGGGCCCTGCAAAAAAAGAAGATATTTGCGCCGGGAGCAGGGCGGCAATCTGCCCGCTCAGAATCGCATCGGTTATTTTGGAAATATCCTTGTCAAGCCGACGATCCACGGTCGAGGCGGGCACCAGTTCGCGAACGGCCGCATGAACTTTTTCCAGTGCCGCAGTCGTTTTTAACGGCCGCAATTGATCGAGCGCCGCCGTCGCGGCCAACAACTCGATTGCCAGAATGCCAGCAAGGTTGTCGCTGATAGCAAGCAACTTACGACCTGCCCATGGGGCCATGCTGACGTGATCCTCCTGGCCCGCGGAGGTAGGAATGCTGTCGGTACTGGCCGGGTGAGCCAGCGTCTTGTTTTCCGAAGCCAGCGCCGCGGCCGTGACATGGGCGATCATGAAACCTGATTCGAGCCCGGGCTCGCTGGTCAGGAACATGCTCAGTTTGGGATTGACGTTGCGCAACAGCAGATCGATGCGGCGTTCGCTGATGGTCCCCATTTCGGTGAGCGCGATCGCCATAAAGTCGCTGACAAAAGCGATGGGTTCGGCGTGGAAATTGCCGCCCGACAATACCTCGTCGTCAAAAATCAGCGGGTTGTCTGAAACGCTGTTGCACTCGTTGGCCAGCGTGTGGCTCGCATGGGCCAGCGTATCGGCAACCGCACCCATGACCTGTGGCATACAACGAATCGAGTAGGGGTCCTGCACGCGATCGCAATCGGCGTGGCTGTCTTTTATTTCACTGGCGCCCAGCAGGCTGCGTATGCCATTTGCCATGCGTTGCTGACCATCGAGGTTACGCACCTTATGGATGCGTTCGTCGAACGGGCTGTGACTGCCCGCCAGTCCCTCGACGCTAAACGCACCGCTGACCAGCGCGGTTTTTAGCAGGCGGTCGGCCCGGAACAGGCCTTCCATCGCCAGTGCGGCGCTGACCTGGGTGCCATTGAGCAAGGCCAGACCTTCCTTGGCTTGTAACGTTACCGGCTGACACCCCGCGGCTTCGAGCACCGCCTTGCCTTCCAGCAGGCGGCCATCCTGCCTGGCTTCACCCTCGCCAATCAACGCCAGCGCCATGTGAGCCAGCGGTGCGAGGTCACCGGATGCGCCGACCGACCCCTGCGCCGGGATAACCGGCAGAATATCGGCGTTGAGCAACGCGAGCAGGGTATCGACGACCTGGTCGCGGATGCCCGAGAAACCGATCGCGAGACTATTGGCTTTTAACAGCATCGTCCGCCGCACAATGTCATCCGGCAATGGCTCACCCGTGCCGGCGCAATGGCTGCGTACCAGGTTGTATTGCAGGGCGATGGTTTGTTCGGCGGAGATCTGCTTGTTCGCAAATGCTCCGAATCCGGTGTTGATCCCGTAACAGATTTTGCCGCTGGCGAGAACTTCGTTGACCGTGGCAACACTCTTCGCCATCTGTTTGCGAGCCTCGTCGCCAAGCCTGCATTCGGGTCTGTGCGACTGGAAGTCGGCAACCTGCTGCAAGGTCAGCGAGCGGCCATCCAGAATGAGTTGACCTTTAGTCATTGTGGTTAATTCCCTGCTGCCTTTTCGTGGTTCACGCGCTGTCCATCCTTGTAAACGGCCAGCGGTTTCAATCCACCGAGTTGATAGCATAACAATTCGGGTGAGCTTAATTCCCACAGGCAAAAATCCGCCCGCTTGCCCACATCCAGGCTGCCGACTTCATCCGCCAGCCCAAGCGCCCGGGCGGCGTTTTTCGTGACGCCATGCAAGACTTCCTCCGGGGTCAGCCTGAACAGCGATGAGGCCATGTGCATACAGGTGAGTAGACTGTTGATCGGCGACGAACCCGGATTCAGATCGCTGGCCACCGCGATGGGGACCCGGTGTTTTCTCAGGCTCTCGACCGGCGGCAACCGGCTTTCGCCCAGGAAATAATATGCGCCGGGCAAAAGGACCGCGACATTAGCCGCGCTCGCCATGGCTTGCACGCCTTCTTCCTCGAGATACTCCAGGTGATCGCATGACAACGCACCCAGCTCCGCCGCGCGCGCGCTGCCACCCATGTTTGATAACTGTTCGGTGTGCGCGCGCAGCTTCAGCCCGTGACCGGTTGCCGCCGCGAACAGTCTTTCCATGTCGGCGACCGTGAAAGCGATATTCTCGACATAGATATCCACCGCGTCGGCCAGGTTTTCTGCCGCGACCGCAGGCAGCATTTCATCGACGACCAGGTTCATATACGATTCTCGGCTGTGGTTGCCGGGAATCGTGTGGGCGCCGAGAAAGGTCGACGTAACGTTCATCGGCAGTGTCTCGTCGAGTTTGCGAATTACTCGCAACATTTTGAGTTCGTTTTCTGCATCCAGGCCATAACCACTTTTTATCTCGATCGTGGTTACGCCTTCCGCCAGAAAAGCGGCAAGGCGTGGCAGGGCGCTCGCATACAATTCCTGCTCGCTGGCATTCGCAACCGCGCGCACTGTCGTCAGAATGCCGCCACCGCTTCTTGCAATTTCCTCGTAACTGGCGCCACCCAGTCGCGCCGCGTGTTCCTCCGAGCGATCGCCGGCGTACACGGCATGGGTATGGCAGTCGATGAAGCCGGGCAACAGCCACGCACCGTCGGCATCGACAGTTTCCCGGGCCTCACCCGGCTCATCGATAGCAGAGATCCGGCCATCGGTGACCGCCAGGCAGGACGGTGACTGCGGGCTGGCGTAGCCGTTCATGGGGTACAATCGCGCGTTGTTGAGTATCAGGTCGTACACGATTCTCGGACAGGCTAAAAGTGGAAAGAAATAGGCTGACATTTGAGCATATCCTGACCCCCGCCGGAATACTTTCCCGGCAGAGCGTGTTGATCGACGACGATGGTCGCATCAGCGCGCTCGAGGATGCCGGCGATCGGCCCAGCGATGGGTTTTTTGCGGTACCGGGAATGCCAAACGCGCACAGCCACAGCTTTCAGCGCGCGTTGTGCGGTTATGGTGAAGCGGCACAGAGTAAGGGATCTGCCAGGGATTCGTTCTGGAGCTGGCGTGAATACATGTACCGGCTGGCCAAAAAAATCACCGAGCAGGATCTTTATGTCATCGCCCGACAGGCATTTGGCGAAATGCTGGCGGCCGGTTTCACCTCCGTAGCCGAGTTCCATTACCTGCATCACGAGGCTGATGGCAAACAGTCGCCGGCCATGGCTCAGGCGGTCATTGCGGCTGCGCGCGATACCGGGATACGCTTGTTGTTGTTGCCGGTTTTGTATCAGCAAGGCGGCTTCGCCCAGCCACCCGCGGCGACCCAGAGCCGCTTCGTGCACCACGAGATCGAGGAGTTTTGCCGCCTGCTCGAGCAGTTGTCTGATACGCCGTTGGGTATTGCCCCGCATTCGCTACGCGCGGTCGCGGTCGAGGACCTGTCTGCGATTTTGGATGCCGTGGATTACGTTCTCGGTGCCCATTACCCGATCCACATCCATATTTCCGAGCAAATGCGCGAAGTGGAAGAGTGCATCGCCCACCACGGAGCGCGGCCGCTGGAAGTGCTTGCCAAACACGCGGAACTCGGGCCACGCTGGAGCCTCGTTCATGGCACCCATTTTTCTCAGGACGAACTGGCGCTGGCAAGCGCGAGTTATTGCCAGGTCGTTCTTTGTCCGCTGACCGAGGCTAATCTTGCCGATGGCATATTCCCGGCAACCGATTTCCAACGCCTGGGTGGTCGCTGGGCCATTGGTTCGGATAGCAACGCCAGGATCGATCCGATCGAGGAATTGCGTTTACTCGAGTACGGTCAGCGGCTCAGAGACAGGTTGCGCGCGCGCCTCGCGAACGAACAATCACTGGGTGCGACGATGTGGCAGCAAGCGTGTGACGGCGGTGCGGCGGCGCTCGATATGCCGGTTGGCCGAATCGAGGTTGGCTGTTTTGCCGATCTGACCGTGTTTGCGCAAAAAGGTGCGTTGATTGGCCCGGCAGCGGAGGTGCTGGCTGATGCGTTGATCATCGGTGGCGGCCGCCAGGAGGTTGCGGCGGTATACGTGGGTGGTGAATTGCGCGCGCGTGATGGCACACCGGTTGGTGAAAGCCAGGATCAGGAATACGCGGCAACCATTGCCCGGTTGCTGTAAAAGGAGACGCGCCCTGGATACGCCGGTTTTCGATTGTCGCGAGCCCACGACGCAGGAACTGCCGGTCGTGGTCAGCATTCCGCACACCGGTGTCGAAGTGCCGCCGGCGATTGCCGATCAATTTGCCAATGAAGAAATCGCTTCATTGCCGATGACCGACTGGCATTTGCATCACTTATACGATTTCCTGCCGGCGCTTGGATTCACGACTATCCACGCCAATTACTCGCGCTTCGTCGTCGATATGAATCGCCCGCCAAAGGCGCAGAGCCTGTACCCGGGGAGGTTTGAAACCGGGCTGGTCGCCAGCGAAACCTTTCAGGGGAAGCCGATTTGGAAATCGAATCCAGAGGCCGCCGAAATAGAACGACGCAGGGCCGAATATCACCGGCCC
>JAPUHG010000120.1 GCA_027297845.1 Gammaproteobacteria bacterium
TTCCTGGCGGCAATAGCGTACGGGAACCACCCGATCCCATCTCGAACTCGGAAGTGAAAACGTTCAGCGCCGAGGATAGTGTGGGGTTTCCCCATGTGAAAGTAGGACACCGCCAGGATTTTATTTGAAAGCCCCGATCACGAAAGTGGTCGGGGTTTTTTTATTTCGCATGGGGAAACCCCACTGATTGTTTAGGGAAAAGGGGACAGACCTCTTTTTTTCCCAGAAAAAATCGTCAAAAAAAGGCCTGCCCCCCTTTCCTTTCCATGTGCCCATTTTTTAACCTATTGTTGAGCAATGCGAATTGTCTTATTGGGTCTCAAGGAAATCTACAGCAACCTGGCTCTGAGCATGGTTGCGACGCAACTTCCCGGCCATGATCTTTGTATCTACCTGGCGGACGCAGCGACCCACAACGACCCGCGGCCAGGGACTATCGCTCACCTCGAGAATTACGAAAGCGAGCTCTGCGATAAGTTAACGGGTTTGGCGGTCAGCCAGACCGACAGAAAATCTGCGATCCTGAGTTTTGACGAACTGGCGGAGGAAACGGGTCAGCCGATCGGGCGCATGCCGTTGCCGAACAGCGTCGAGGGGCTGGCTGTATTGCGGGATCTGGCTCCCGACCTGATCGTGTCTCTGCGCTATCGGAAAATTCTCAATGACCAGGCTATCGCCATTCCTGAATTTGGCGTGTTGAACCTGCACTCCGGATTGCTTCCCGAGTACCGCGGCGCGATGGCGACGCTCTGGGCCTTGCTGAATGGCGACACGGAAATTGGTTCAACCCTGCACTATATCGCCGACGGCACGATCGACACCGGTCCGGTCATCGGACGGGCCAGGATTCCCCTGTCCCACCGGCAATCCTACATGGCGAGCGTGCTCGACTTGTATCCGCCCGGTTGCGCCATGGTGCTGGATGCGATCCAGGCGATAACCCGGGATGGTATCGCGCCATCCCATCAACAAAAGGGAACGGGCCGGTATTTTAGCTGGCCCACGCAGGAGCAGGTCGACGCCTTCTTCGAGCAGGGATATCGCTTCTACGGCGAACGTGAACTCGAGGATTTTGTTGCCAGACAGCCTGGCATCCGTTGACGATGGGGCCAGACAACTCGCTTCCAAACCGCTACAAGGCCTATCCTCGCCAGCACCGATTTGCTGGCCTGTATTGCGAGCGAGCGGAATTCCAGAGGCAGTGCCGGAACGATTCTCGCCCTGAGCTATAACTTATTGTTTTTAAAATGATATTTTTAGAAGAACTAGCAAATTACGAAATTTGGGATATTGTTGACTCGAATGCCACTTTTGCCGTGAAAAATGGCTTATTTTCTCCACCCTGGAATTCTTGACTATCATCATCGAACCATAGATAGTGAGGGTATCAGGCCGGTGTCGCGTATTTGCAACGATTAAGAAATAAATTGCAGGCAAATCCGCCAATATCGTCGTGACAGCTGAATTCATCAGAATAGAGCCGTAAGGCCCACAAAAGGTGATGAAGCGCAAAGAATATATAAAAACCCAAAGGGGAAATAGAATGAACAAATCCGATTTTTTTAGACGATTAGCGATGCTATTGGGTATTGCAACGCTGTCTGTCGCTTTTACGCAACAGGCGGTGGCGCAGGACGCCGATGCGGACGCTGCCGAGTACGACGCGATTGAAGAGGTGGTTTCGACCGGTACTCGCGGCCAACCGCGCTCGGTAACCGAATCGATGGTTCCTATAGACGTCATTTCTGGTGCGGAATTCACCGAACAAGGTGGAACCAACCTCAGCGACCTGATCAGGAATGTTGTTCCATCCTATAGCGTCAACGTACAGCCCATTAGTGATGCGGCGACGGTCGTGCGACCGGCTAACCTTCGTGGCATGGCGCCCGATCAGACGCTGGTCATGATCAACGGCAAACGCCGTCATCGTGCAGCGGTCATTTACTGGCTGGGTAACGGTGTGGCCGATGGTGCGCAGGGTCCGGACATCTCGGTAATTCCTGCGATCGCACTCAAGCAGGTCGAAGTGCTGCGTGATGGTGCCTCGGCGCAATACGGTTCGGACGCCATTGCCGGCGTGATGAACTTCATCTTGAAGGATGCCCGTGACGGCGCCAGCGTCGATGTGAGCTATGGCGAGTATTACGAAGGCGACGGTGCGGTGAAGACGATCGCTGCTAACATCGGCCTGCCGGTGGGAGATGACGGTTTTCTCAACCTGAGCGTTGAATATGGCGAGTCCGATGAGACCGATCGCAGCCTCCAGCGCGACGATGCGGCTGCCCTGATCGCAGCCGGCAACACCTTTGTCGCCAATCCTGCGCAGATCTGGGGTTCTCCGATCGTCGACGACGATTTCAAATTGATGGTCAACTTTGGAATGGTCACCGGTGGTGGCATGGAGTAATACGGCCATGCAAACTATGCATCGAAAACGGTCGAGGGCGGGTTCTTTTTCCGTAACCCCAACACTCGCGGTAATGTGTTCAGCGTTGATAGTGGTGCTACCCTGCTGATCGGCGACCTGCTCGATGCGGCCGATGGCGTGCTCGATGGCTCGGCGAACTGTCCGGTGGTTACGATTACCAACGATGTTCCCGATCCTACAGCGTTGGCGGCAGTATTTGCCGATCCCAACTGCTTCTCCTTCCAGGAAATTTTCCCCGGTGGATTTACCCCGCGCTTCGGTGGAGATGTCGAGGATGCCGCGCTTACGGTCGGTCTCCGCGGCGAAACCGCTGGCGGAATCTTGTGGGATGCCAGTGCTGCCTATGGTAAGAATGACGTTGACTTCTTTATCAACAACACGGTCAATGCCTCCTTAGGTCCGGCTACGCCAGTGAATTTTGATCCGGGCAAGGAAGTCCAGGAAGAATTCAACCTGAACTTCGACGTGTCCTACGCCTTTGGCGACGGTGGCAATATTGCGGGCGGTGTTGAATATCGGGATGAGAAGTTCGAAATTGGTCTCGGACAGACGGAATCGTGGTCGATCGGATCGCTGGCAGACCAGGGCTTCAGTGCGGCTTCCAATGGATTCCCCGGCTTTAGCCCGATCGCGGCTGGCAACTGGAGCCGCAGCAACGTAGCGGCCTATGCCGATCTCGAAATATCTCCTGCGGAAGACTGGACGGTTGGTCTAGCCGCTCGTTTCGAGGATTTCGAAGATTTTGGCACGACCATGAACAGCAAGTTTGCGACCAACTTCCGAATCAACGATTCGGTGGCGTTCCGTTCCAGTGTGAGCAGTGGTTTCAGAGCACCGACACCGGGCCAGTCGAATGCGTTTAACGTCTCGACCGAGTTTGACCTGGTGCTGATGGATCTGGTAAACAACGGTAATAGTCCGTCCATTTCGCCCGTTGCGGCACTCAGGTGCGTCTTGCCATTGACAGCGGAAAAATCGATCAACTTTACTCTTGGCACGATTCTTACGCTGGGTGATATCGACGTCACGATCGATTACTTCAACATCAAGTTGAAGGATCGTCTGGGGCAGTCGCAGTTGTTCGCGCTGACACAGGCAGAGATCGATGCGCTGATCATGGCTGGGGTTACCAGTGCGGGTAACCTGGCGAACTTCCGCTTCTTCGTCAATGACTTCGAGACCAGAACCCAGGGTATCGATCTCATTGCCAATTACAGCGCTAGTCTTCTGGGAGAAACCGACTTTACGCTGGCGTTCAACTGGACTGAGAACAAGGTCACGAAGTTCAAT
>JAPUHG010000121.1 GCA_027297845.1 Gammaproteobacteria bacterium
TGGACGACAAGGAAGTCTCCAACTACCTCTATACCGAACGTGAATCAAAGGCCTTGTTAAACGGTGGTGTGCATCGCATTTACCTGGGCAATCTGCGTACCGGCGAGCATGAGCTGGTGGCATTTTTTACCGGCCAGGGGCCGCACGATCGGGATTATCGCCGGGGAGCTAATTTGCAATTCGAAAAACGCGTGGGAGCCAAGTTTGTCGAACTAAAAATCAGCGACCGGCAAAACAAACTGCGACCGGAATTCGTGATCGAGGAATGGGAGTAAATGAAGGGACGTCTTCACCAGTTGTTGATTGCAATTACGCTGTGCCTTGCGGGCATGGCGCAGTTGCATGCGGACGAGGACTCGCTGGCGATTGGCCAGATCCGGGATCTCCCGTTTGGTGAGGTGTTGTTCTATTTCTACCAGGATGATTATTTTCCGGCCCTGACCCGGCTAATGGCGGCGCAATATCGCGGCCAACTGGACGATCATAACGATGACGCCGAATTGTTGCGTGGCGGGATGATGCTTTCCTACGGGCTGCATCGAGAAGCCGGTGATATTTTCAATCGCCTGCTCGATCGCAAGGCGCCGCAGTCGATCAAGGACCGGGCCTGGTATTTTCTTGCCCGGGTCTGGTACCGGCGCGGTTATTACGATCGCGCCGAGACGGCGCTGGAACGCATACTCGCGCCACTGCCGGAACATATGCAGGAGCGTCATATGATGCTCAGGGCCCAGGTCATGATGGCGCGCGGTGATTTCAATGGCGCCTCCCGCTTGTTGGATGGTTGGCAAAGCGATGGCGATCTGGCCAGCTTCGCGCGCTACAACCTCGGCGTTGCGCTGGTGCGCCAGGGCAGACTGAGCGAGGCGACTCGCCAGCTCGAGAAAGTCGGGCTCATGCGGACCACCGATCTGGAACTGCTGGCGCTCAGGGATCGGGCCAATCTCGCGTTGGGTTTCGCGTTGATCCAGGATCAACAAGGCAAGGCTGCGCGAACGGTACTCGGCAGAGTCCGGCTGTCCGGGCCATTTTCCAACAAGGCTTTGCTTGGCGCCGGCTGGGCCGACAGCCTGGCCGACGATTACCAGCGGGCGCTGCTTCCCTGGGGCGCATTGCAGGATCATGATTTGCTCGATTCGGCAGTGTTGGAGTCATTACTGGCAGTGCCCTATGCGCTGGGAAAATTGCAGGCGAATCGGCATGCAGCCGATGCCTACCTGGATGCAATCAAGGCCTTTGCCCGGGAAACCGAACAACTGGATCAGGCAATTGCGCGCATAAGTTCCGGCGAGTATCTCGGTCCGCTCCTGCAAGGCGATGCACTATCCGATCCGGGCTGGAGCTGGCGGCTGAAGACGATACCGGACAACGACGAAAGCCGTTATATTTATTTGCTGGTTGCCAGCCATCGTTTTCAGGAAGGTCTGAGGAATTATCGCGACCTGCGTTTTCTGCAATATAACCTGGGCCAGTGGATACAGAGCCTGGCCGCATTTGACGACATGCTGGATACACGCGAGCTCGCCTTTGCGCAGCGTGAACCCGCGGTAGTCCATGCATTGGATGAGGTCGATCTGGACTCGCTGGAAAGACGGCAACTGGAATTTGCTACCAGGATTTCCAGGATCGACGAAAGTAGCAACTACCTGGCGCTGGCCAGTGCAGATGAGCAAAGCCAGCATCACCGTTTGCGGCTGGTCGAAAAGAAACTCGAGCGTCTGCCTTTTGGTGAAGAAACCAGTGATCTTCGCGAAAAAAGACGTTTGTTGGCCGGTGTACTCCGCTGGCAACTGGAAGCAAAATTCAAGGAACGGTTATGGAGTAACAAAAAAACACTAAACGATCTCGATATGGCCATGCAGGAAGCGCAGCAGCGCAGAGCGAAAGTCGCGCAGGCGCGAGCGGAAATGCCGGGCCAGTTTACTCGCTACCGGCAAACCATAAACGGATTGCGTCCGCGGCTGGAGGCGATGATCGAGCAGGCCGCAATTGTCGCTGCGAATCAGCAGGATTTCTTGCAGTCGATGGCGATCGCCGAACTGGAAACACAGAAAGAGCGCTTGTACACCTATCGCGTACAGGCGCGATTTGCCCTGGCGACTATTTATGATCGCGCAACCACACAGGGGCTGTCGCCATGAATGCCATCGCGTGGACAGTAATCGCCGGTTTGTCGTTGTGGCCGTTTGGCGATAAGACCGACGACGCGGATGTCGAAACCATCGATAGCCTGGATCGCAAAAAACCGGTGTTGATCGAAAAAGACAACCCTGAGGCCAGCGGGCAGATTGCGATTCAGAACTATCGCGAATTTCTGCGGCTTTATCCAGATGATCCGGAGTTGCGTGCCGAGGCCATGCGCAGGCTGGCCGACTTGCAGCTCGAAGCGGGCGAGGAGCGGATGATCGAGGGTGACCTGGCGATGTTGCAGGGTATTGAGTACCGCGATGCGGTGCATTTATACGAGTCCCTGTTGAAGCAAAACCCGACCGCCCCGAATAACGATCGCGTCCTCTACCAGCTTGCGCGCGCATACGAAAATACCAACCAGACTGAGAAGGCGCTGGCCGCGCTCGACCAGCTGGTGAGCCGCTATCCCGATTCACCGATGGTGATAGAGGCGCAGTTCAGGCGCGGCGAGATACTTTTTGTCGCGAAACAGTATTACCCGGCACAACAAGCATACGCCGGCGTCGTCGCCGGTGACGATGAATCTCGTTATTACGAGCAGTCACTCTACAAACTTGGCTGGTCGATGTTCAAGCAGGGCGAATACGAAGACGGTCTGGATTCGTTTTTCAAATTGCTCGACCGTCACCTCGTCGATCAGCAGGGCGAACTGATATCGACGGAGTTCATGACCCGCCCGGAACGCGAGCTGATAGACGATGCGTTTCGGGTCAGCAGCATCAGTATTTCCTATCTTGAAGGTCCGGCGACCCTGGACCGCAGAATGGCGGGCGATTCGCCACCGGTTTATGCCTATATCCTTTACCAGGGTCTTGGCGACCTTTACCTGGAAAAGGAACGCTATCAGGACGCTGCCGAAAGTTTTCGCAGCTTTGCCAGCAACCAGCCGATGCATGAACTTGCGCCGCTGATGCGGACGCGGGTGATCGATTCTTTCGAAGCGGGCGATTTCCCGACCCTGGTCCTGGAGGCAAAGCAGGAGTTCGTAGACGAATACGATGTGGACAGCGCCTTTTGGTCGCAACACGAGTGGGGGAGCCGCAGCGAAGTAACTGAGCTGTTGCAGGAGCATCTCGATGATCTGGCAACCTATTATCACGCGGAATCACAGGAGTCTGAGGAGCCGGAATCCTATGCTCTCGCCGCGGACTATTACCGTCGCCTGATTCGGGCCTTCCCGGATGATCCAGCGGCTGCCGAAGCAAACTTCCTGCTGGCTGAGATATTGTTCGAGTCCGGTGAGTTTGCCGACTCGGCAGTCGAGTACGAACGCGCGGCCTATTCCTATCCCTTGTCGCCGCATGCGGCGGAAGCCGCTTATGCCGCAGTCCTGGCATACCAGGCCCATGAGCCTTCTCTGGAGGGTCAGGAACGTGCCGATTGGCATTTGATGGGGATTGATTCGGCGTTGCGCTTCGCCGGACGTTTTCCGGAACATCCCGAAAGTCTGCCCGTGCAGACGCAGGCCGCGGAGGATTTGTATGAACTCGGCGAATTGCAGGGCGCGCTGGCTGCCGCGCAGCCGATACTGGGCGATCCGAGCGCGCCCGAGGAGCTAAAGCGCGTCGCCTGGACCGTGGATGGGCACAGTAATTTCGATTTGAGCAATTACCTGGCGGCCGAAGTCGCCTATTTGAAGGTACGCGATCTGACGCCGGCCGATCATCCGGGTTTGCCTGATCTGGAAGAACGCATAGCTTCTTCAGTTTACAAGCAGGGTGAGATCGAGCGCGCCAACGGCGATTTGGAAATGGCCGTTATGCACTTCGCAAGAGTCGGCCAAATGGCGCCCGCATCGAAAATCGTGGTGACCGCGGATTACGATGCGGCGGCGGCTTTACTGGTGATGGAAGATTGGCATCGGGCCGCACCCGCACTGGAAGACTTTCGCCGCAAGTATCCGGAGCATGAATCGATCACCGATATCGGTCGCAGCCTGGCGCAAACCTACGAAAAATCGGGGCAGGAGCTGGCGGCCGCAACCGAATACCAGCGCATAGCGGACGACGACACAGAGTCCACCGATGTCAGGCGCGAGGCGCTGTGGCATACCGCCGAGTTGCTGGAAAGCCAGGCGGCCATCGATGATGCAGCTGACGTCTGGCAGGAATTCGTCAAACGCTATCCATCGCCGATCGACGACTCCATGCAATTGCATGAAAAACTGGTTGCCTATTACGCCGGCCGGGCTGACGACAAAAAACGTGTCTCGTGGCTGCAGGCAATTGTCGCCGCAGATGCCGCGGCTGGCGAATCGCGCAGTGACTACAGCCGTACCGTCGCCGCGAAGGCGTCGCTCAACCTGGCGCAGCCAACATTGACTTCATATATCGCCATCAAGCTGAAAATACCGCTCAAGGACAGCCTGGCGATGAAGAAGAAATTCATGGAGCAGGCATTGGCGGCGTTCGCCGCCGCCGCCGACTACGGGATCGCCGAAGTGACTACGGAGGCGACCTTCCAGATTGCAGAAATTTATCACCAGCTCAGCCGGGATCTGATGGATTCAGAAAGGCCGAATGAGCTGAGCGCGGAGGAGATTGACCAATACGACATCCTGCTCGAGGAGCAGGCGTTCCCGTTTGAAGAACAGGCGATCGAAATTCACCAGGCGAATACCGAACGGGCAGCTGCAGGATTCTATAACGAGTGGGTGCAGGCCAGTTTCGAGGAACTGGCGAAGCTCTCGCCGGCACGCTACGCAAAGGCGGAAATTAGTGAAGACTATATCAGCACAATGTAGGGGCTTGATGCTCAGCCTGCTGGTGTCGATCGCGCTCACCGCGTGTTCGACGCTGCCGGGCGGTTCGTCTTCGAAATCTGCTGTGAGCGAAAATCCCGCGGCGTATGAAGAAGCGCTGGCCCTGATGGAAAGCGGGCATCTCGAAGAAGCTGAAAAAGCCCTGCTGCGCCTGACGAAACGCTATCGGCGTTCTGCCGGGCCGTGGATCAATCTGTCGATCGTCTATACACGAACCCAGCGCTATAACCAGGCTGAGGCCGCATTGAATCGCGCACTGGAACTGGACCCGCGCAGCGCGGTTGCCTTCAACCACCTCGGTATTCTTTTGCGTCGGGATGGCCGCTTTGCGGAGGCCGATCAGGCTTATGCAAAAGCGATCAGGTTTGATCCCGACTACGGTCTCGCTTTTCTAAACTATGGGGTGCTTGCTGATTTATATCTCCAGCAACCCGAACGGGCCCTCGCGTATTTTCGGCGTTACCAGGAGCTGCAAGTCGACGAAGATCAGCAAGTTCGCCGCTGGATTATTGAGCTGGAACGGCGGGTCGCTACGAAAACCGCACAGGTGTCTCCATGACTTGCTTACGAATCATGGCCGTATTGGTCTTGCTCGCCAGCTGGCCGATTGGAATGGTCTGGCCACAGGAAATACCTGCGGCGGAGGAACTGCCCGCCTATGAAGGCCCGGTCATATCCGATGTTGAAGGGGCCGATGAAAAGGGGGCCGCCGACGACGTGGATGACATCAACCCGGCGGTCGATACGAGTGCCAGCCGGGCAAGCAAAAATAGCGGCACGCTGCGGACGACGACGATTACCGGCAACGCAGAATTGCCGCGCGTGTTGTATATCGTGCCATGGAAAAAGGCCATTCCGGGCGACCTGATGGGTAAGCCGGTGAACAGCCTGCTCGACGATGTCCTGCAGCCGATAGACCGCGGGGAATTTAGACGACAGCTTCGGTATTACGATGTATTGATTCAAAGTGAGGCAAGCGAAGAATAGATTCGTCGCTGCTTTTTTAGGTGACCACAAAGAGGAGATAGAAAAATGGACGTTTACAGAACAATTGTTGGTTTCTTTCAGGATGGGGGGGTGTTTATGTACCCGATCATTCTGGTAATGGCCATGGGTGCGGCGATCGCCATCGAACGCTGGGTTTATTTGACCCGGTCGCGAATAGTAAACCGTCGGGTCTGGAACCAGTTGCAGCCGTTGCTTAGCAAGGGTAAGTATCAGCAGGCCTACACGATCTGCAGCAAATCCAAGGCGGCGGTCAGCAATATCCTGAGTTACGGGCTGGGGCGGATAAAGAACGCCCGCCGGCGGAATGACATCGAAAAAGCGATGGAAGAAAGCCTGATGGAAGAAATGCCCAGGCTGGAAAAACGCACACACTATCTTGCGACTTTCGCCAACCTGGCAACGCTGCTTGGACTGCTTGGCACCATCATCGGTTTGATCAACGCGTTTACCGCCGTGGCGGCCGCCAATCCGGCCGAAAAAGCAGACCTGCTGTCAGCCAGTATTTCGGTTGCGATGAACACGACTGCGCTTGGCCTGATGGTCGCGATACCGCTGTTGTTCATACATGCTGTTTTGCAGACCAAGACCACCGAGCTGGTCGATAGCCTGGAAATGG
>JAPUHG010000122.1 GCA_027297845.1 Gammaproteobacteria bacterium
GCCGACGTAGAAGACCTCATGGCAGATGAGGATGCAGACCAGGCAGAAGATGAGGACGGAGACGAGCCCGACGCAGCCGTCGAAGAAGACCTGGCAGAAGGTGAGGAAGTAGACGAACCCGAGTCGGCTGCTGATGTGGAAAAGCACGACGACAGCCTGTCCGATGAAGACCCGGATACCGATGAAAAAGATGACCCACATTCAGAAGTCGCGTCCGGTGCGGCTGGTGAAGAAATCTGGCTGGGTGAAATTACGCTGGAATCCGCAGAAAAAGACGAGCTTGAATTCGATGTGCCCGGCGACAAGGTCGACTCGGTTTTTATGGCTGCCGGCGAGGAGCCGTTAGCGCCTGAACCTGGCGATATAGAAGAAAGTGAATCGGAAAACGAATTATCGGAGGAAGATTTTGATTCGGATGTTGAAGGCGCCGAGGAGATCATCCTCGCCAGCGATGACCTGTTCGACTTTGAAGATGGCGAGGATGAGCAGGAATCAGAATCGACGCCCGCAGACACCGAACAAAGCCGCAGAGCAAAAGTTGGCAGATTCCGTCAGCCAGCCACTATCGTTGGGGTGCTGGCACTGGCATTCCTCCTGCTGGCCCAGGTGACTCACTATTTCCGCTACCGGATTCTTGAAAGCAGCTCGCTTGGCCCTGTGCTGGTCAGTGTATACAACGGTCTTGGAATTCAGCTAACCAGGCAATGGGACCTGGAGGCCTATGACATCAGGCGTACGATCGGTGTCGGCAGCGAGACCGGCGAGGGTGTGGTCGAGATTTCCGCCATTCTCACGAACCGGGCATCCTTCGCTCAACCCTATCCCATACTGCGCTTGATTTTCACCGACCAATGGGATGAAGAGCTGGCGATCCGTGATCTAAATGCCAGCGAGTACTTGCAGGCCTATAACGGTAGTGAGGTACGCATGGCGGCCGGTGAACAGGTTGCGGTCGACATCCAGGTGCTGGAGCTGGAAGACGAACTGGCACAAAGTTATCGTATCGAAATCTGCCTGCAAGACAGCGAGCAGAATTTGCGCTGCAAATAGACCGGCCGAGATTCCCCTCCACGAATTGCTATATTATTGTTGACCCAAACGGAGCCTGATCCGGCAGATTGATGGAGCAAAATACCGCGTGAGCCTCACGATAGGACCCTATAAGATGCGCAACCGTTTGCTGTTGGCGCCGATGGCCGGGGTCACCGATCGTCCGTTCCGGCAGCTGTGCCGCGACCAGGGCGCAGGCCTGACGCCAACCGAAATGCTAACCGCAGATACCCGGCTCTGGAATACGACAAAGTCCAGGCGGAGGCTGGATTACGAAGGTGAGCCGGGGCCGATTATCGTGCAGATCGCCGGGGCGGAACCGCAAATGCTGGCCACAGCTGCGCGGGAGGCCGTGTCCCGTGGTGCACAAATCATCGATATCAACATGGGCTGTCCGGCAAAAAAAGTCTGCAAACGACTGGCCGGCTCAGCATTGCTCAAGGACGAAGACCTGGTAAAACGAATCCTTGACACAGTGGTGGCTGCGGTCGATGTACCGGTAACCCTGAAGATCAGGACTGGCTGGGACAAAGACCACAGAAACGGCCTGCGGATTGCCCGTATTGCAGAACAATGTGGCGTCCAGGCGCTGGCAGTGCACGGCCGTACCCGCGCCTGCAAATTTCAAGGAGAAGCAGAGTACGGGACGATCCGGCTAATCAAGCAGGCTGTTGAAATTCCGGTCATCGCCAACGGCGATATCGACAGCCCGCAAAAGGCAGCTCGCGTACTCGAGGAAACGAAGGCGGATGGAATCATGATAGGCCGGGCCGCACAGGGCCGCCCCTGGCTATTTTCCCAGATCGATTTTTATTGTCACCACGGAAAATTAAAACCGGCACCCGCAAACGATCGGGTCCGTGATATTATGCTCGCCCATTTGCAAAACCTGTACGGATTTTATGGGGAGTACACGGGGATTCGGGTGGCCCGTAAACACCTGGGTTGGTATTTCAATGCTTGTGGAATACCGGCGCAGATACGCAACAAAGCGGTTCGCGCAGAGACCGCGCAAGAACAGGAACGTCTGGTCGGGAATTTATTTTCGACCGGCGAACACTATCAAAACCCAGGGCGCAACCTGGCAGCATAAATTGGGGGCTACACGATTGTGAGCAGGGCCAAAAGCAGGAAGCCAGTCAGCAAAATTCATGTCAGCCAGAAACCACTCTGCGACCTTACCGAAGAAGCACTCAATAGTTATTTTGCGACCCTGAACGGGCACCAGCCCAATGCCCTGTACGAACTGGTTATCGGAGAGGTCGAAAAACCCCTGTTGCGCACCGTTCTGGACTATGCCGATGGCAATCAGAGCCGGGCCGCGGATATTCTTGGCATCAACCGCGGCACCTTGCGCAAGAAATTACGCCAGCACGGTCTTGTTAACTGATCTCATCGGAAGCTACCAGTGATAAAAATCGGGCGTGCGCTGCTCAGTGTTTCGGACAAGCGTGGGCTGGCCGAATTTGGCCGATTCCTTAACGCTCAGAAGACACAGCTGCTATCCACCGGCGGAACCGCAAAACTACTCGCCGACACGAACATTGCGGTCACCGAAGTCGCGGACTATACGAAATTCCCTGAAATCATGGATGGTCGGGTCAAGACCTTGCACCCGAAGATTCACGGCGGTCTCCTGGGTCGCCGCGGCATTGACGATGCCACAATGGCGGAGCATGGAATCGATCCAATCGATCTGCTGGTCGTCAACCTGTACCCATTCCGGGAAACCATCGCGGCGCCCAACTGTACGCAGGCAGATGCGATCGAAAATATCGATATCGGCGGCCCGGCAATGCTAAGAGCAGCCGCCAAGAACCACACCAGTGTCTGCGTCGTCGTCGATCCAGACGACTACCCGCGCGTTATCGAAGAAATGAAGACAAACGACGGTTGCCTGAGTGAGGAGCTGTGCTTCGAACTGGCCGCAAAAGCGTTCGCGCATACGGCAGCTTACGACCGCGCTATCGCCCGATATCTTTCGAGCGCAAATAATGAGACGGCGGAACGACAAGGCGAGCAATCCCTGCCGTCGCATCTGAGCCTGGAATTCGATCAGCAACAGATGCTGCGCTACGGAGAAAACCCTCACCAGCAGGCGGCGTTCTACCGTGATCCGAATCCGCCGGGTGACAGTCTTGGCGGAGCAAACCAGCATCAGGGCAAGAAATTGTCGTATAACAATATTGCGGATACCGATGCGGCCTGGGAATGCGTCCGCCAGTTTGCGGCGCCTGCCTGCGTGATCGTAAAACACGCCAATCCCTGTGGGGTTGCCGTGGCAAGCGATAGCCTGGAAGCGTATCGCTCGGCCTATGCCACCGACCCCACTTCCGCATTCGGTGGCATCATCGCATTCAATCAATCGTTGTCGGCCGACGCCGCGCAAGAGATCATCGATCAGCAGTTTGTCGAAGTCATCATCGCCCCGGATTTTTCTGCTGAAGCGCTGAGCGTGTTGAGCGCAAAACCCAATATCAGGGTACTGAGCACCGCATCCGCAACTTCATCAAACGATCCGGCGCTGGAACTGAAAAAAGTCTCCGGCGGTCTGCTGGTCCAGACCCGCGATGAGCGGATTATCACGGCAAGCGATCTGAGCACGATGACTCGCCGGGAGCCGACAACGACCGAAACCGATGACCTGCTGTTCGCCTGGAGCGTTGTCAAATTCGTGAAATCGAATGCCATTGTTTTTTGCCGGGATGGGCAGACACTGGGAGTCGGTGCCGGCCAGATGAGTCGTGTTTACAGCGCCCGGATCGCCGCCATCAAGGCAGAAGACGCCGGACTCCCGATCAAGGATGCGGTGATGGCGTCCGATGCCTTCTTCCCGTTCCGGGATACTGTCGATCGGGCAGCGGAAATGGGCATCGCGGCGATCATCCAGCCCGGAGGATCGATGCGCGACCAGGAAGTGATCGATGCCGCAGACGAGCATGGAATATGCATGGTCTTTACCGGTGTGAGGCATTTCAGGCATTAACGAACCGAGGGCGGTGGAATGAAAGTCCTGATTGTGGGCGGTGGCGGACGCGAACATGCGCTGGCCTGGAAAGCGAGCCTCTCGTCTTTGGTCGATGAAGTCCTGGTTGCACCGGGCAATGCCGGAACCGATTGCGAACCCGGTATTCGTAACCTTCCTGTTTCCGCCGATGATATCGACGGGCTTTTGGCCCTGGCTGTACAGGAAAAAATCGGGCTGACCATCATTGGACCGGAAACGCCACTGGTCAACGGCATTTGCGATCGTTTCGCAGCCGAGGGTCTGCGTTGCTTTGGCCCACACCAGGCAGCCGCACAGCTCGAGGGTTCAAAAGCTTTCAGCAAGGACTTTATGGACCGGCATGGTATTCCAACGGCAAGCTACAGAATTTTTGACCAGGTCGGACCTGCGCTGAAGTGGCTGAGCGAGGTCGGCGCACCTATAGTGATCAAGGCCGATGGCCTGGCGGCAGGAAAGGGAGTCGTCGTCGCCACAGACGAAGCGGAAGCCGAGGCTGCCTTGAGAGACATGCTGGAACAAGATCGCTTTGGCGAGGCGGGCTGCCGGGTTGTCATGGAAGAATTTCTGCAGGGGCAGGAAGCCAGCTTCATCGTCATCTGCGATGGCGAGCATATCCTGCCGCTAGCCACTTCACAGGATCACAAGACCCGCGACGATGGCGATGTCGGCCCCAACACGGGCGGCATGGGTGCGTACTCCCCCGCGCCTGTCGTTACCCGGGAAGTACACGAGCGGATCATGCGCGAGATCATCGAACCGACGGTTGCCGGCATGGCGGCCGATGGGCATCCCTACACCGGTTTTTTGTATGCCGGATTGATGATCGATGACACCGGCGCGCCCAGCGTCGTCGAATTCAACTGCCGTTTCGGCGACCCGGAGGCGCAACCGGTCATGGCGCGGCTGAAATCAGACCTGGTGGCGCTCTGCGATGCCGCGCTGGATGGCCGCCTCGACCAGGTCGAGGCCGAGTGGGACGAGCGCGTGTCACTGGGCGTGGTCATGGCGGCGGGTGGGTATCCCGGTAGCTATGCGAGCGGCGAAATTATATCGGGACTCGATCAGGCCATTGCCGAATACGGCAAAGTGTTTCACGCGGGTACAAAAAAGGATGGGGACAGGATCGTCACCGCCGGCGGACGGGTACTTTGCGTGGTAGCGTTAGGCGATACGGTCAGCGAAGCACAACAACGCGCTTACGCGCTAACCAAAAAAATACTCTGGAAAGACGCTTTCTATCGCCACGATATCGGCCACCGGGCGCTCGCACACTGAGCTTTGATTGATCGGCCCGGGGCGACGTTAGCGCTTCATCGCGTCAAAGAATTGCGCGTTGGTCTTGGTGTCCTTCATCTTGCCAAGCAGGAATTCAATGGCTGCAAGCTCGTCCATCGAGTGCAACAGCTTGCGAAGAATCCAGATTTTCTGCAGATCTTCGGGCGTGGTCAGCAACTCCTCACGCCGAGTCCCGGACCGGTTGATGTTGATCGCGGGGAAGATTCGCTTCTCGGCGATCCGCCGGTCCATGTGTATTTCCATGTTACCGGTTCCCTTGAACTCTTCAAAAATCACATCATCCATACGCGCACCGGTTTCTACCAGGGCCGTAGCGATGATCGTCAGGCTGCCACCCTCTTCGATGTTGCGCGCTGCGCCAAAGAACCGTTTTGGCCGATGCAGCGCATTGGCATCCACGCCGCCGGTCAGCACTTTGCCGGACGATGGCACGACGGTGTTATAAGCGCGCGCCAGCCGGGTAATGGAATCGAGCAGTATCACGACGTCTTTTTTGTGCTCGACCAGGCGCCTGGCTTTCTCGATCACCATATCCGCAACCTGCACGTGACGGCTTGCCGGCTCGTCGAAGGTACTCGAGACCACTTCGCCACGGACGCTGCGGATCATCTCCGTGACTTCTTCGGGGCGTTCATCGATCAGCAGGACGATCAGGAAAACTTCCGGATGTTTCGAGGCGATCGATGTCGCAATGTTCTGCAACAACATTGTTTTACCCGCCTTCGGCGGAGAAACAATCAGGCCACGCTGGCCCTTGCCGATCGGCGACATGAGATCGATGATTCTCGCGGTCAGATCTTCCGTGCTGCCGTTGCCAATTTCGAGATCCAGACGTTCCGTTGGAAACAACGGCGTCAGATTTCCAAACGCCACTTTGTGACGTGCATTTTCCGGCGCTTCAAAATTTATTTCGCCGATCTTGAGCAAGGCAAAATACCGCTCGCTGTCTCTCGGCGGCCTGATCAGCCCTGAAACGGTGTCACCGGTTCGCAAACTGAATCGGCGAATCTGGCTCGGGGAAACATAAATGTCATCGGGGCCGGCCAGATAGGAGCTATCCGCTGAACGCAAAAAGCCAAAACCGTCCTGGAGAATTTCCAGCACCCCATCGCCGTATAAATCCTCGCCCTTTTCCGAATGGGCCTTCAATATGGCAAAAATAATGTCCTGCTTGCGCGCACGGGCCAATCCCTCCAGTCCCCTTTCGTCAGCAAGATTTGCCAACTCGGCAACCGGACGAGTTTTTAGCTCGGTCAGATTTAACGATGACTTCTTTGCCTCGAGCTCTGCTGCCGGTATCACTTCCAGCTCTTCAGCCCGAGTTCCATCGTCAATATCACGAGGGCGCCGCGAACGGCCTTTGTTGCCCTTTTGGTTATTGCCGCCTTTCGATCTGTTGGTGGACTTGTTTGAAGTCCGCCCACCGCGTGGTTGATTGCCCAAGTAGCCCCTCACAAGTTGGTATCCAAAAATGCTGTTAACTGGGACTTGGAAAGCGCCCCGTCTTTTTGTCCTTCGACCGTCCCGTTTTTGAACAGGATCAGCGTTGGAATTCCACGAATCCCGAATTTCGGTGGTGTCGCCGGATTTTCATCGATATTGAGTTTGGCTATTTTCAGACGCCCCTCGTATTCTTCGGCAATCTCCGCCAGCATCGGCGCAATCATTTTGCACGGAGCGCACCACTCGGCCCAAAAATCCAGCAGGACCGGCACTTCTGAATTAATGACATCGGCATCGAAAGTATCATCACTGGTATGGACTAGTTGTTCACTCAACTTCGGCTTCCTTCTGCGAATCAGGCTTTATGACATTCAACCGGCAACACCGGTCGCTTTAAAAATCGGAATAATGACGCCGGACATTTAATCAGGCAATATGTTCTGAAATACGCGGCTTTTGAATTCGGCTACTGGGAATCGACTGCTGGCGAAGGATTCGGCGGGCTCGCTGAAAGCCGCTACGTAATAAGGTACATTTTGTACCGGACATTCGCCGGTTGCAAGTGCTGTGATCGAAAATTCAACAAGAAAGTGCCCTAAATGCCCGAGAACCTGCTTACTGATGTCGAATTCGACAGTTTCGAGCTTACCCCAGAGCTGAATCAGGGCCTGGCGGATGCCGGATTTGAGTTTTGCACGCCAATTCAGGCCAAGGCCCTGCCTCGCGCACTCGCGGGCGACGATGTCGCGGGCCAGGCGCAAACAGGCACCGGCAAGACCGCTGCATTCCTGCTGGCGCTTTTCCAACGCCTGTTGACCCGACCCGCCAGCCCGCGGAGGCGGCTAAACGATCCGCGCGCAATGATTCTCGCGCCGACTCGCGAGCTGGCCATACAGATTGCGAAAGACGCGGAGATTCTCGGTTCGCATACCGGTCTCAAGATCGGACTCGTATATGGGGGTACGGATTACGAAAAGCAGCGCCAGATGTTGCAACAGGGTGTGGACGTACTGATCGGGACGCCCGGCCGATTCATCGATTATTTCAAACAGAAGATTTTCAGCCTGGATTCCGTCGAAGTTGTCGTACTCGATGAAGCCGACCGCATGTTCGACCTCGGTTTCATCAAGGATATTCGCTATTTGCTGAGACGCCTGCCGCCGGCCACGGCGAGATTGAACATGTTGTTCTCTGCCACCTTGTCACAACGGGTGCTTGAACTGGCCTACGAGCACATGAACGACCCGGAACTTATCAAGATCAAGGCCGACCGCATAACCGTCGATAAAGTTACCCAGCTGATCTACTTCCCGGCCAATCACGAGAAAATATCCTTGCTGGTCGGGTTACTGCGGAAAATGGACGCCACCCGGACCATGGTGTTCATCAACACCAAAAGGGGGGCGGAACATCTGGAGTCATGGTTGAAACACAACGGTTTCGATGCACGCGCAATCACCGGCGATGTGCCACAGCGCAAGCGCCAGTCGATGATGCGTGATTTCAAGAACGGCAAACTGCGGATCCTGATTGCGACGGATGTGGCCTCGCGTGGTTTGCATATTCAGGATGTCAGCCATGTGTTCAATTACGATCTTCCGCAAGACCAGGAAGATTATGTGCATCGTATCGGGCGGACGGCTCGCGCGGGCGCCAGCGGCGATGCGATCAGTTTCGGTTGCGAGGACTATGTCGTACACCTGCCCGACATCGAGGAATTCATTGAACACAGAATCCCGGTCGGAACGATTACCCCGGACCTGCTGCCCGAGCTAAAGCGGCCGCCACCGCGACCACGAAGATCGGAACACCAAAGAAGAAACCAACGATCGGGCAAGCCCGGCGGGCGGGGCAGGAGCCAGTCACGCCGACGCTAGAGGCCAAAATTTAGCCATAGGCAGACATTAAGGATGATAAAGAATAGCCCGGCACATGGCCGGGCTACCCGGTTAGACCCTAAAAGTAATGATCACGCACAGACCCATCGCAGCGGTTCGTACGCATGCAACACTTCTTGAAATTTACGACCAGAATTACATGGGCAGGGGTCGTTCCGCCCAAGCTTCTCGATAAGATCCTTTTGCCCACCGATAACGCGGTCGCCTCTTTTGACCTGCGTTTCGCTCGGGAAGCCCTTACGCCGCTTGCTGATCCTTTCGGAGCTGAAAGGAGTGTTGGATTTTCTTGTTCATACGCATGACGCACCTCCTTTTCAGATGAGCACAAACGGGCCGCGAAGCCTACCTCTCAAGGGGCCAACACACAAGGTCCGCTTTCGGCCAATAGCGGACGTTCGAGGAATGTCACTATCGGGTTACTGGCCGCTTCCTTCTATTGGTAGCGGCAGGCCAAAGGGTTTGCCATTGGCGCGGCGGGCGGCGGCCAGTTCCGCCATACCAGGCCGCGCCCACCATTCATGATAGCGCGGATGGCGGCGAATGCTTTCGGGCATTTGCCAGCGAATGTCGGAAAAGGCGTAGAAGGCTGAGGAGCTCAGCCCTCTTAGCAAAACAAACGGGCTGAATAGCGCTTCCAGAGCGATATCCTGATGACCCATCAACGCCAAATAACTGACGTTCAATAGAGAACCAAACTCCTTATTCTTCACCGACGCTTTATTCAGCAGACACTGCGTTGCCACCGAGGGCACCTCGCCCGCAGTTTCGAGCAGGAGACGATCAAGTTCCTGATCGCAACGATAAAGGTCGTCGAGGTCGTCGGACCAGGAAACCGTGGGGGCGCGACC
>JAPUHG010000123.1 GCA_027297845.1 Gammaproteobacteria bacterium
GATCATCGTTTGCGGAAACCTCGGCATGTCCGCCACCAGGTCAGCGAGATTGCTGTCAGTTCGTTTCATGATTTCCAGGATTTGCAGCGCGGCGACCAGGCCGTCGCCGGTGGTTATCTTGTCCAGACAGATGATGTGGCCGGAGGTTTCACCACCAAGAATTCCATTGTGCTCATGCAGCATGGCCAGCACTTTTCTATCACCGACCGCAGCACGCAAAAATTCGATGCCCTGGCCTTTCAGAGCGTTCTCCAAGCCTAGGTTACTCATTACCGTGCCGACTACCGGCCCGCGCAGTTCGCCCCTGCCTTTTCGATCGCGGGCGATAACGAAAATCAGCTGATCGCCATCCGCCACCACACCGTTGTGATCGACCATGACAACCCGATCGCCATCGCCATCCAAGGCGATCCCCAGATCCGCTTCAACTGCTTTTACAACTTTGCACAAAAGATCAGGGTGGGTCGAACCACACTGGTCATTGATATTGCGGCCATTGGGCGAACTGCCGATCGGCATGATCTCAGCGCCCAACTGGGCCAACACTCTCGGCGCAACCTTGTACGCAGCGCCATGCGCGGAATCAAGAACAATCTTCAGCCCGGAAAGATCGAGATCAGAATCGACCGTGGACAAACAAAACTCCTGGTATTGCAGCCGCGCCGTCACCACCTGCTCGGCCTTGCCAAGCAGTGCTGACTCCCTGGTGGTAACCGGATTATCGAGCTCAGCCTCGATCGCGATTTCATTCTCGTCCGATAACTTCTCGCCATCGCCGTTGAAAAATTTGATGCCATTATCGAAATACGGGTTATGCGAGGCGCTGATAACAACGCCGAGATCGGCCTCGAACTTCCTGGCCAACACCGCTATCGCGGGGGTCGGCAAGGGCCCGAGCAATTTGACATCAACACCCGCGGCGACAAAACCAGCCTCCAGGGCCGACTCAAACATATAACCGGAAACCCGGGTGTCCTTACCTATTACGACCGTGCCGCCGTTTGGAACCATTACGCGAGCAACGGCACTGGCAAGACGCAGCGCAAAATCCACAGTCATTGGTGGTTCGCCAACCCTGCCACGCAGTCCATCGGTACCGAAATATTTCATGTTTTGTTCCTTATCTGTTTCCGCGCCCCACGGAGCGCAGCGGCCACGCACACCGCATCTTTGGTCTCGGCGATATCGTGTGCCCGGATTATGCTCGCGCCAGACCAGGCGGCGATAGCAGCCATGGCCACGCTGCCGGCCAGTCTTTCGTCAACGGCACGACCAAGCAAGGCGCCAAACATCGATTTTCTGGATACCCCAACCGACAGCGGAAAGCCCAGTTCCAGCAGTTTATCGAGACCGGCCATCAACTCAAGATTATGAGCCAGTGTTTTTCCAAAGCCAAAGCCTGGATCGAGAAAAATCCTGTCCCGGCCGATTCCTGCCGCCAGACAAGCTTCAGCGCGGGCGAGAAGAAAATCGCCAACTTCGGCGACCACATTGGAGTAAACCGGGTTTTCCTGCATGGTTCTCGGTTCGCCCTGCATATGCATCAGGCAAACCTGTGCGGATGAACCGGCGACCGCCTCTACAGCGCCCGGCTCACGTAATGCAAAGACATCATTGATCATGCCCGCGCCCGCTTCGATAGCGGACCGCATAACGGCCGGTTTGCTGGTATCGACCGATAGCATGACATCGAACCGCTCACAAATCTGGCCAACCAGGGGTATCACGCGCTCCAACTCATCCGCTGCAGACACCGCGGGGGCTCCCGGACGCGTGGATTCCCCGCCGATATCGATGATATCGGCTCCTGCGGCAACCATCTCTTCCACCCTGGCCATGGCCAGAACCGGATCGATATAGCGACCGCCATCCGAAAATGAATCCGGCGTCACATTGAGAATTCCCATGACCAACGGGCAGTCTTTGCTCTGCTTGTCGAAACTCAATATTTCAGTCCTTTGGGCAACCAGGGTTTAACGAGCCCGTCTGTCAGCAAGAATCGCCATGCGCATACGCAAACGGCGGGATCACCCCGCCGTTTTCTGTGGCTGACCGATGTAAGCTAATGCTGCTCGGCCGGCCCACCGATCTTGGCATCGGATTTTTTCTCGTCTTTCTTGTCCTTGACGGAGGCACCTGTATCACTGTCTTCCCAGTCCGCCGGAGGCCTCGGCTTCTTACCCGCCATGATGTCCTTGATCTGCTCTTCGTCGATGGTCTCGTACTTAATCAGTGCCTCGGCCATTTTGTGCAACTTCTTGGTTTGCTTGGTCAGGACCTTCTCGGCACGCTCATAGTTTCGATCGATCAGCACGCGAATTTCCCGGTCGATGGCATACGCGGTTTCATCAGACACCTGTTTGTGCTGGGTAACGCTGTGGCCAAGGAAAATCTCGCCTTCATCTTCACTATAGGTCAGCGGGCCCATGCCATCCGACAAACCCCACTTGGTGACCATATTGCGAGCCAGGGAAGTCGCCCTCTCAATATCATTGGCCGCACCCGTGGTTACGGCGTCGTCGCCAAAAATCATTGCCTCGGCGATTCGACCGCCGAACAGACTGGAGATCTGGCTTTCGAGACGTCGCTTGCTGAAACTGTAGCGATCCTCTTCCGGCAGGAACACCGTTATGCCCAGTGCCCGGCCGCGTGGAATGATCGAAACTTTATACACCGGGTCGTGATCGGGTACAGACAGCCCTACGATCGCGTGTCCGGCCTCGTGGTAAGCGGTGAGCTTGCGCTCGTCCTCGCTCATCACCATTGAGCGCCTCTCGGTGCCCATCATGATTTTGTCCTTGGCTTTCTCGAACTGCTCCATCTCAACGCTCCGGCAGTTTGCCCTGGCGGCAAAAAGCGCCGCCTCGTTGACCAGGTTAGCCAGATCAGCGCCTGAGAAACCGGGAGTACCTCTGGCAATAATGGACGGGCGGACGTCATCGTCTAGCGGCACTTTGCGCATATGCACCTTGAGGATCTGCTCGCGGCCGCGAACATCCGGCAGCGGAACGACAATCTGACGATCGAATCGGCCGGGACGCAGCACTGCCGGATCGAGTACGTCAGGCCGGTTGGTCGCGGCAATAACAATGACGCCCTCGTTGCCTTCGAATCCGTCCATTTCAACCAGCAACTGATTCAAAGTCTGCTCACGTTCATCGTGTCCGCCACCCAGACCGGCGCCACGATGACGACCAACCGCGTCAATTTCATCGATAAAGATGATGCATGGCGCAGTCTTTTTTGCCTGTTCAAACATGTCGCGTACACGCGATGCGCCGACACCAACAAACATTTCGACAAAATCGGAGCCGGAAATCGTAAAGAAAGGAACCTTGGCTTCGCCCGCGATGGCCCTGGCAAGCAGAGTCTTGCCGGTACCGGGTGCACCAATCATCAACACGCCCTTGGGAATTTTTCCGCCAAGGCGCTGGAATTTCGATGGATCGCGAAGGAAATCCACAATCTCGCTAAGTTCTTCCTTGGCCTCTTCGACACCCGCCACGTCGGTAAAATCGATGCCGACCTGGTCTTCACCAAGCAAGCGGGCGCGGCTTTTACCAAATGACATCGCGCCACGGCCTCCGCCACCACCTTGCATCTGGCGCATGAAATAGACCCAGACGCCGATCAGCAACAGGATGGGGAAACTGGACAGGAATAATTCCATCAACAGGGACTTGCGCTCGGGTGGCGCTCCCTTGATGCTGACATTGTTATTGCGCAGCACTTCGATTAATTCGGTATTTTCCGTTTCCGGATTACTGGTCCAGAACTCGCGCTGCCCGTCCCTGTAAGTTCCGCTGATCACCTTCGCATCAATGACCACCTCAAGCACATTGCCAGCCTCGACATCGTCGAGAAAGTTCGAGTAACCAACTTCTACAGCCTGTTGCTCGTTTGTGCTGAAGCTGTTGAAGACCATGACCAGCACCATTGAGATGCTGATCCAAAGTAGTAATTGTTTGGTAAAATCGCTCATTTAAGTCCCTGGGCCTGCCCGCCCGTTGCAGCCGTTTCAGGCCACTT